>NZ_JBPKJK010000163.1:0-19522 GCF_051756985.1 Saccharothrix sabaoui | reverse complement strand
GTCACGACCACGTCCGTGGCGTGCGCCCCGCCGCCGGGCGGCAGCACGGTCAGCACGTAGCCGCCCAGCGGCGGCAGGGGCAGCGCGTAGCGGCCCTCGGCGTCGGTGCGGGTGTGCTCGGCCGTGTCGCCGCCCGCGCCGGTGAGGGTGACCAGGGCGCCCGCCACGGGCGCGCCGCCGTCGCTGACGATCCCGGCCAGCTCGCGCCGGTCGCACAGCACGATGCGCTGCGGCCGGTCGCCCAGGTCGAGGACCTGGGAGCGCGACGACCAGCCGTCCGCGGAGCAGACCACCAGGTAGCGGCCGGGGCCGGGCAGCGCGGCGGACCACGACCCGGAGCTGTCGGCGCGCGACCAGTCGGTGTGCTCGCCCTGGAGGGTGAGCACGGTGACCACGGCCAGCCGGACCGGGTGCCCGTCGGGGGTGACCACGTCGCCGGTGACGACGACCTCGTCGCTGTCCGGGGCCACGTCCCGAGCCGGGGCGTTGACCGTGGTGACGCTGCGGCCGGGCAGCGCCAGGGCCAGGGCGGCGGCCAGCACGGCGGCGGCCCCGGCGATCCACGCGGTCAGCGCGAACGCGCCGGCGCCGGGCGCGGCGACCCCCGCCACGGTGGTGGTGCCCGCGGTGAGCACGGCCGCGACGACCGCGCTGGACGTCGAGGTGCCGATCTGGCGGACGAGGGTGTTGAGGCCGTTGGCCGACGCGGTCTCGGTGATCGGCACGAACCGCATGACCAGGATCGGCATGGCGGCGAACGCGATGGCCGTGCCGACGGAGATGACCGTGGTGGCGGTGATGAGCTGCCAGAGCCCGCCGGTGACCAGCGCGCGGCCGGCGTAGCCGAGCGCGATGACCAGCGAGCCGGCCATGAGCGTGATGCGCGCGCCGTAGCGGCGGGTCAGCGCCGCCGACACGGGGGCCAGGAACACCATGACCGCGCCGCCGGGCAGCATCGCCAGGCCGGCGGCGGTGGGGGTCAGGCCATGGCCGACGCCGGTCGACGTGGGCAGTTGCAGCTCCTGCGTGCCGACGAGCAGGTTCGCGTACATGGCGAAGCCCGCGAGCAGCGAGGCGACGTTGGTCAGCAGCACGGGCCGGCGCACGGACGTGCGCAGGTCGACCAGCGGGTTGCCGGTGCGCAGCTCCCACGGCGCGGTGATCGCGAAGCCGATCGCGGCCACCGCGGCGCACACCAGCGTCTCCCGGCTCGTCCAGCCCCACGCCGAGCCCTTGGAGATCGCCAGCAGCAGCGAGGCCAGCGACACCGACAGCAGCACCGCGCCCACCACGTCGAACCGGCCGGGGCTGCGCACCGGGGACTCCGGCACGACCACCAGCACCGCGACGAGCATCAGCGCGCCCATGCCCGCCGACACCCAGAACAGCGAGTGCCAGTCGAGCACCTCGGCGATGACCCCGCCGAGCGGCAGGCCGGCCGCCGCGCCGATGCCGAGGGTCGCGCTCATCAGCGCCACGGCCGAGCCGACGCGCTCCTTCGGCACCTCGTCGCGCATGATGCTGATGCCGACCGGGATGAGCGCGGCGGCGAAGCCCTGCAACGCCCGGCCGATCATCATCCAGGTCAGGCCGGTGCTCACCGCGCACACCGCCGAGCCGGCCACCAGCACGGCGAGCGCGATGGCCATGACCAGGCGCTTGCCGACCATGTCGGCGACCTTCGACAGGATCGGGGTGGCCACCGCGCCGGTGAGCAGGGTGATCGTGACCAGCCAGGACGCGTTGTCCGCGGTGGTGTCCAGCAGCTCGGGCAGCTCCGGCAGCAGCGGGACCACGAGCGTCTGCATGAGGGACACCACGGTCCCGCACAGGCTGAGCACGGCGATGACGAGGCCGACCGGACGCCTCACACCCGGAGCACGGTTCACGCCCGGAAGCTTAGCCTTACGAACTACTACCTGCCGTCCGAACGGCCGTCGGTCGAACGAACGATGCCGAGCCCCCGGCGTCGTCCCTAGCGTCCTGGGCACGCACCTCCGACCGGGGAGTTCACCATGGACAACGGCGGGATCAGCAGGCGGACCCTGTTACAGGGCACGGTGGCGGCGGGCGTCGTCACCGCGGTGGGCGGCACCGCCGCGCTCGCGGCCGTGCCGGGGTTCTACAACCCCTTCAGCGGCTACGCCGTCACCGGCAGCTGGCAGGACCACCTCAACCGCGGCTCGCTCGGCGGCATCGACTACGGCATGGCCGTCGGCACGCGGCTGCCCGCCGCGGGAGGCGGTGTCGTCACCAACACCCCCTACAACGGCACCGGCGGCCACACGGTCACCATCCAGCACGACAACGGCTACCGCAGCCAGTACATGCACCTGTCGCAGTTCCTGCTCGGCAACGGCACGCGCGTCGGCATGGGCGCCGTGGTCGGCCTGTCCGGCGGGGCCGCGGGCGCCCCCGGCTCAGGCTCGTCCACCGGCCCGCACGTGCACTGGCACATGATCAAACCCAGCGGCACCCGCATCAACCCGCTCACCTTCCTCGGCAGCAGCCCCGGCACCGGCCTGCCCAAGACCTCCACCGAGCAGGACGGCGTCCCCGGCACCGTCCTGTGGGAGCGCGCCCAGAACTGGCTGCGCCTGGAGCACGGCTACCCGGGCCCGATCGACGGCGTGCCCGGCACGAACACCTACGCGGCCCTCCAGCGGGGCGTGCGCGGCTACGGCTACACAGGACCCATCGACGGCGTGATGGGCCCGAACTCGTGGGCCGGCGTGCAGCGACTCGCCGCAAGGTGGGGCTACACCGGGCCGATCGACGGCGTGATGGGCCCGAACTCGTGGCGCGGGTTCGCGCGCTTCCTCAACCAGGACGAGTACGACTAGGGGGACGCCGTGCTCGTCCAGGCACTGGTCGCGGCGGTGATCGCCGCCGCGACCCCGGTACCGCCCGGTGTGGTCACCGGGATCGACGTCGCCACCCGGCAGGCCGGGATCGACTTCGCCCGCGTCCGCGCCGACGGCCACGGCTTCGTCGTCGTCAAGACCGGCGGCTCGCAGCTGTCCGGGGGGCCCTGCACCGGTTCCCGCTACCGCGAGCAGGTCGCCGCGTTCTTCACCCGCGTGCACGAGCGCGTGGGCGACCACGTGCCGTGGCTCTACCCGGGGGCGGCCGACCTGAGGTCCGGGACGTGGCCGCGCACGATCGCGTTCGGCGCGAAGCTGTGGGTGGCGTCGTGGGGCGCGAACGACGGCGGCTACCCGGGCGAGCCGGACCTCGGCGGCGCCTACCCGGCGTGGAGCGCGCACCAGTACACGTCGGTGGGCGCGGTCGGCGGGGTCCGCGTGGACCTCAGCGTCGCGCGACCCGCCGCGTTCGACGTCGTGACGCCGGGTGAGCCGCCGGACGACCCGCCCGGCCTGCCCAAGACCTCGACCGAGCAGGACGGCGTCCCGGGCGCGGTCTTCCGGCAGCGCGTGCGGAACCGGCTCGCCCGGGAGGCCGGGTACGCGGGGCCGATCGACGGCGTGAGGGGCCCGAACTCGTGGCGCGCCGTCGCGCGCTTCCTCAACCAGGACCGCTACGACCAGGGGTGTGCCGATCGGGCGACCACCGGCGCCATGACGTAACTTGGGTGCCGTGCGGGACCAGCAGCCGAGCAGGCGACACGGCGGCCGGAACGCCGGTACGAGGGCGTTGCTGGTGTTCGCGGCGGTCGGCGCGCTGCTCGCGGCGGTGCTGCACGACCCGGGCACGTCGGTGGCCGGCCGCCCCGTCGCCGGACCCGCGCCCTCCTCCTCCCCGTCCTCGCCCGAGGCGACCGCCGCGCCCCGGCCCGAACCGGCGCCCGCGCCCGACCCGTGCGCCGTCGCGGCCGGGGCGCTGCCGCTGCGCGCCCGCCTGGCCCAGCTGCTCGTCGTCGGCGTCGACCCGCGCGGTCCCGCCGACGCGCTCGGCATCGTCCAGCGCGACCAGGTCGGCGGCATCTTCGTCGGCGGCGACGCCCCCGGCCTGCTCAGCGGGGGCGCGCTGGAGGCGGTGCGGGCCGCGGCGACCCTGCCGCTGATCGTGGCCGTGGACGACGAGGGCGGTCGGGTGCAGCGGGTCGACCAGCTCGACGGCGAGCTGCCCAGCGCCCGGCGGATGGCCGCCGACCTGTCGCCGGACCAGGTCCGCGCGCTGGCCCGCGAACGGGCCGCGCGGCTGCGCGACCGGGGCGTGACGATGGACCTCGCGCCCGTCGTGGACACCAGCGGCCAGGGCGACCGCACGGTGATCGGCGACCGCTCGTTCAGCCCGGACCCCGAGGTGGCCGCCCGCTACGCGCTCGCGTTCGCCGACGGCCTGCACGACGCGGGCGTGACGCCCGTGCTCAAGCACTTCCCCGGCCACGGCAACACCAGCGGCGACTCCCACCTCGGCGCCGTGCGGTCGCCGCCGCTGGACGCGCTGCGCGGCACGGACCTGGTGCCGTACCGGGACATCGGCCGCTACGGCGAGGTCGTGGTGATGCTCGGCCACATCGACGTGCCGGGCCTCACCGGCGGCAGGCCCGCCACGCTCAGCGGCGAGGCGTACCGGCTGCTGCGCGAGGAGTTCGGCTTCACCGGCCCGGCGATGACCGACGACCTGGGCGCCATGAAGGCCGTCACCGACCTGGTCGACCTGCCCGAGGCGGTGCGCCAGGCGCTCGCCGCCGGCGCGGACCTCGCCCTGTGGTCGTCGGGCGGGCGCGTCGCGCAGGTGCTCGACCACCTGGAGGTCTCGGTCGCGACCGGGACGCTGCCCGCGGCGCGCGTCGACGAGGCGGCCCGCCGCGTGCTGGCCTCGAAGGGCTCCTGCTGAGCGCGCCGACCGCCGCGTGACGAACCGCCTACCTACTCGTTGGTAAAGCAACATGGCCGACGGAAGGGGCAGCGGGGATGGCGACCGAGCGGTTGCGGCTGGAAGACGGTGCCGAGCTCAACGTGGTGCGCAGCGGTCCGGCGGACGCGCGGCTGACCGTGGTGCTGGCGCACGGCTACGCGCTGGACCACCGCAGCTGGCACCGGGTGGTGGCCGCGCTGCCGCCCGACCTCGCGGTGATCAGCTACGACCACCGGGGGCACGGCTCGTCCACGCCCGCCGACAAGGCGACGGCGACCATCGAGCAGCTGGGCGACGACCTGGGCGAGCTGATCGAGCGGCTGGTGCCGGAGGGCGGCGTCGTCGTCGCCGGCCACTCGATGGGCGGCATGGCGGCGATGGCCATGGCCGAGCGGCGCCCGAGGCTGTACCGGCAGCGCGTGGCCGGGGTGGTGTTCGTGTCCACGGCGGCCACCGGCCTGGCGGAGACCTCGCTGGCGTGGCCCAAGGCGCTGGGCAAGCTGGTCCGCGAGCTGGAGCGGGCGTTCGGGCCGCTGGTGCGCACCATCCGGGAGAAGATCGAGCCCGCGAAGACCGCCGGCCTGCGCTGGTGGCTGTTCGGCGACGAGCCCCGCCGGGAGGACGTCGACCTCACCGCCGACATGGTGTGGGCGCACTGGCCCGGGACGATCGCGCTGTTCCGGCCCGCCGTCGACCGCTACGACCGGGAGGCCGCGCTCACCGTGGCGGGGGAGCGGCCCGTCGTGGCGATCGTCGGCGACGAGGACCGGCTCGTCCCGGAGGGCGACGCCAAGGCCCTCGCCGCCTCGGTCGGCGGCGAGTCGGTCGTGGTCGAGGACGCGGGTCACATGCTGCCGCTGGAGGCGCCCGCGGAAGTCGCCGCGCAAATCCTGCTGCTCGCCGCGGACGAATAGGTTCATTTCCGCTGAATTCACCCGGATGACGTACTTCGCCATTGGTAACGCCGTGTCGACCGGTGGCGAAGTACCACTGGGCACGATTCGCGCGGGAAAGGGTGGACGGTCTTGCCGCACGTCACGTTCATCCACGGCATCGGTAACAAACCGCCCGCGGCGAGGCTGGGCCGCAGCTGGCGGGGCGTGCTCGCCGAGAACGGACTCGACCTCGACGCGTCCGGCGTGACCAGCACGTTCGTCTACTGGGCCGACCTGCTGCACCCCGCGCCGCTGGAGGAGGCCGAGCACGAGAACGCCCGCTCGTCGCTGGAGGGCCAGGCGCCCGAGATCGGTATGCGGTGGCTCGTGCGCTCGACCGGCGCGGAGGCGGCGTTCATCGCGGCACTGGCCGACCGGGTCGGCCTCGACGAATTCGCCTCCGACGACCCGGCGCTGCCCGCGGTCGGCGAACCCGACCCGACGCGGGAACGCGTGCTGCTGCCGTGGTCGGTGAAACGGCGCCTGATGAAGGTGTTCCTGCGCGACGTGCACCACTACCTCTTCGACGCCGAGTTCAGCCCGCGCGAGGGCGAGTCGTACGCGATCCGGCGCGAGATCCGCTCCCGGGTGCTGCGGGCGCTGGCCGAGGGCGCCGACCGGTCCGGCCCGCACGTCGTCGTGGCGCACAGCCTGGGCAGCGTCATCGCCTACGACTGCCTCAAGCGGCTGCCGGGCTGCCCGCCGGTGGACGGCCTGCTCACGTTCGGCAGCCCGCTGGGCATCGACGAGGTGCAGGACCGGCTCCGCCCCGAGTGGAGCCGCGACGACGGCTTCCCGGCCGGGCTGCGGCGGTGGGTGAACGTCTACGACCGGCTCGACCCGGTCGCCGGCGTGGACGCGCTGCTGGCCAACGACTTCCGCCGCGGGGGCGTGAAGGCGCTCGTGGACGTCGGCGCGCCCAACCGCGGCGCCTGGCGACACGGCGCGGACAAGTACCTGGCGGGCGCGGGGCTGCGCGACGCGCTGGCCGGGATGCTCGACGAGGAGTGGTGACCACCGGGTGACCTGGGACCGCCGCACGTCGGCCCGAGACCTGTTCCGCGCGATCGACGCGCTCGACCGGCCGCGGGTGGCGGCGCTGTGCGCGGAGCTGGTCGAGCACCTGCGCGTCGACGAGCGCCCCTACCCGCTCGACCAGGCGCACCGCGTGCTGGGCGAGCTGCGGCGCAAGAGGTGCTTCGCGCCGCTGCGCGAGGTCGCCGACGCGTTCCTCCAGTCCGGGGAGGCCGACCCGACGATCCGCCGCCAGTACGCGCAGGCGCTGCTGGACCAGGGCGTGCTGACCGCCGCCGTCGCGGTGCTCGAACGCCTGCTGGAGGACGTCGCGGCGAGCCCGTACGAGGCGACCGAGGCGCGCGGGCTGCTCGGCCGGGCCTACAAGCAGATGTACGTCGCGACCGCCCCGTCCGCGCCGCGGCGCAGGCGGCGGCTGCTGGAGCTGGCCGTCGGGCACTACCGCCGGGTCTACGACCAGGCCGGGCTCGCCTGGCACGGCATCAACCTGGTCGCCCTGCTGGTGCGGGCCCGCCGGGACGGCGTGGACCTGCCCGGCGACCCGGTGCTCATCGCGCGCAACGTGCTGGCCGCGACCGCCGGCCTCGGGCACGCCGCCGGCGTGTGGGACCACGGCACCGCGCTGGAGGCGTGCGTGGCGCTGGGCCGGCACGACGAGGCCGTGGAGCGGCTGCACGCCTACCTGGGCGCGGGCGCCGACGCGTTCGAGATCGCCGGCACCCTGCGGCAGCTGCAGGACGTGTGGGAGCTGGACACGTCGGGCGAGCCCGGCCTGTCGCTGCTGCCCGTGCTGGCGGGCGCGCTGCTCGACCGCAGGCCGGCGGGCGGCGTCTCGGTCGGCCCCGCCGAGATGCGCGACGAGGTCCTCGACCGGCTCGACCACCTCCAGAAGCTGCTCGGCGACGACGGCTTCCAGACCCTCGGGTGGTTCCGCACGGCGCTGGAGAGGTGCCGGGCCGTGGCGCTGGTGGAGGACCCGGTCGACGGGGGAGTGGGCACCGGGTTCCTCGTCGACGGCAAGGCGCTGCACCCGTCCTGCCCGGACGTGGTGCTGGTGACCAACGCGCACGTCGTGTCCGCCGACCACCCGCAGGCGCTGCACCCGGACCGGGCGCTGGTGACGTTCCGCGCCCTGGAGGGCGGTCCCGGCCACCGGATCAGGCGGGTGCTGTGGTCCTCGCCGGTGGACCGGCTGGACGTGACCGTCGCCGAGTTGGACGGCGTGCCCGCGCAGGCCACCCGCTGCCCGCCCGCCCGCCGCCGCCCTGTGGTGCGCGCCGACGAGGCGACCCGCGCCTACGTCATCGGCCACCCGCGCGGTCGCGAGCAGGTGATGCTGTCGGTGCAGGACAACCGGCTGCTCGACGCCGACGACACCCGGCTGCACTACCGCACGCCCACCGAGCGGGGCAGCTCCGGGAGCCCGGTGTTCAACCGGCAGTGGGACCTCATCGCGATCCACCACGCCGGCGGCGAGCGCATGGCGCGCCTCAACGGCCACCCCGGCCTGTACCCGGCCAACGAGGGCATCTGGTTCGACCGGGTGCGCCAGGAGCTGTCCCGCGCGCTCGACGCCGCGCGGGGGGAGTGACCGCGCGGCGTCGAGTGTTCGAGGACCTTTATGACTTCAGTGTTTCTTAAAAAAGATCACTGGTTCGTGTGACTGGTGCGGTAGCTGTCGGTGTAGTACTCGCCGAGGCGGCGACGGTAGTCGTCCGCGTCGAAGTCGTCCGGTTGGTAGCCGGGCGCGTCGGTGACCTGCTTCTTGGTGCGGTCGACGCGGACCTGCTTCGCGTCGTGGTCGACCTCGGCGACCGCGCCGACCGGCAGCACCACCCGGTGGCTGGTCAGCCACGTGCCGGTGTCGACGAGCAGGCAGTCGGCGGGCAGTTCGGCGTTGTGCTCGTCGATCCGCCCGATGCGGCCGTCGACCGCGTCGACCTCGTAGCCGAGCAGGCCCACGTCGGGGCGGTCGCGGTCCTGGGCGGTCTGCCTGTTGGGGTCGTCCAGGACGGTCACCGCGTCGCGCCAGACCCAGGGTGCGAAGGGGAAGGGGTGTGGCTGCATGTGGTCCTCCTCTGTCCGGTGACGGGGGAGGGGTACCCGTTCGGGTGCCTTATGAGTCCCAGCGCCACACGGAGGGTGGTCGGCCGCCCTTGGGCAGGGCGGCGGCGTGCTGGGTGGTGCGCCGGAGGCCGGGGACGCGTTCCATGGTGCGGCCCAGGTTGGCGGGGTACGGGCGGTCGCCGGTGAGGGCCTCGGTGAGGTCGAGGGCCTGGGCGGTGGTGAACTCGGGGCCGAGCAGGCCGGCGGTGAACGCGGGGTCGCGCCAGAGCTTGTCGGCGAGCAGCGGGCGGCAGTCGGCGACGATGCGGTCGTGGTCGAAGGCCAGGGGCGGGACCTCGGCGAGGAACGCCCAGTGGGTCGGGCCGTCGGTGAGGCGGGCCGGGTCGAGGGTGGCCCAGAGGGCGACGGACAGGGTGGGGCCGCGGGGGTCGCGGGAGGGTTCGTCGAAGGTGGCGAGCTGGCCGGTGGCGGAGACGGCGTCGGCGGGCAGGCCGAGCTTGTCGGTCACCGCGCGGCGGGCGGCGTCGCGGAGCCGTTCGCCGAGGCCGAGGAGGACGCCGGGGAGGGCGAGGTCCCCGGCGAACGGTTCGGCGGCGCGGGGCGCGGTGCCGAGCAGGACGGTGCGCGCGGTCGGGTCGAAGCGCAGGGCCAGCACGTCCACCGACACCGGGGTCGACTCGATCATGGGGTGATTGTCGCGCACTCCCGGACGGTGTAGTCGGTGCGGTCGGGGCCGTGCCCGGTGACCAGGACGGGCAGGTCGAGGTGGTCGGAGATCCACCGTTGCGGGTCGGGCATGTCGCGGGTGCCCCGGGCGGTGGCGACCCGGAGGCCGGTGGCGTCGAGGTGGGTGACGGCGAGGCCGTCGAGGCCGTCGCAGGCGGCGACCGAGTGGGTGAGGAGTCCGGCGTCGAGGTGCCCGGTGCGCCAGGCGCCCTGGTAGTGGCCGGTGTCGTTGTGGCGCTCGGGGAAGCGGGTGAGGAGGGCGGGGTCCTCGGTGGGCAGGGGGCCCGCGCCGTGGCGGGTCTGGTAGGTGCGGGTGACGCCGAGGGTGGTGGCGGGGCGGCCGTGCAGGAGGGCGCGGGCGTTGTGGGGGGTGGTGGTGGACCAGGTGGTGTGGGGGTGGAAGCCGTGGTGCTGGTCGAGCAGGACGCCCTGGGCGCCTTCGAGGACGAGCCGGCCCTTCCCGGTGTCGGTGTCGGCGAGGCGGGCGACGTGGTGGCGGTCGGTGGTGCGGACGGCGGCGGCGAAGTCGCGGTAGAGGGCGACGAGGCCGTCGACGTCCGTGCCGTCGCCGATGAGGGGTTCGTAGAAGCGGGCGAGGGCGTCGAGCTTGCGGCGCAGGCCGGCGGGGTGGGCGCAGTCGCCGACGGTGGGCGCGGGGCCGGGGGTGCCGAGGACGCGTTGGTGTTCGACGAGGTCGCCTTCGGCGGCTCCGCGCAGGAGGGAGTACCAGACCGTTTCGCCGATGCCCTTGCCGCAGGAGCCGTGGCGGGCGGTGCCGCGGGCGTCCTCGCGGGCGCGGTTGGCGGCGACGTGGAGCGGGGTGGTGAGGAGCGCGTCGGCGTCGACGGTGAGGGTGCCGAGGGGGTCGGGGACGCCGAGGGCTTCGAGTTCGCGGGTCTCGGCGGCGAGGGCGATGGGTTCGACGAGGACGTGGTGGGAGAGGTGGGTGGGCACGCCGGCGAGCGTGCCCGACCCGTACTGGCTGAAGGTGTGGTGGCGGCCGTCGGCGATGACGTTGTGCGCGGCCTGGGCGCCGCCGTTGAAGCGGACGACGGCGGTGGTGGGGCGGTCGTGGCACAGGGCGTCCACGACCGCTCCCTTCCCCTCGTCGCCGAAGCCGAGCCCGACGACGATGACGTGGCCGGTGAGGTCGGTGGTCATGCGAGGGTGACGTCGTCGGGGCCGTCGAGGGCGGGCGGGGTGCTCCGGCGGGTGGCGGGGGTGCGTGCGCCGACCTGGACGAGGGCCTTGCCGACGGCTTCGCCCTCGGCGGCGGAGCCGACCTCGGCGAGGTCGACCAGCGCCTGGTCGAGGTCGACGACGCGTTCTTCGAGGCCGATGGTGGCGGCGATCAGCTCGCAGACGGCGCCGGGGTCGTCGAGCTTGAGGAAGTTCTGGCCGAGCAGGTCGCGCCAGTGGTCGGCGATCCGGGGGTCGTTGTAGTAGGCGGACTGGTTGGGGAGCACGAAGTAGACGTGCCACTTGCGGGCGAGTTCGCGGTAGACGGAGGCGGGGTCGATGTCCTGCGCGACGTCGTCGCCGATGACGCGGCGGATGTGGCGCGCTTCGAGGCGGGGCTTGTTGAGCTCGTCGCCGATGAGGAAGAGGTAGCCCTTGCGGCCGCGCTTCCGCCAGGCGTCGGTGACGACGTGGCGGGCGACGAAGTAGGCGGCGAGTTCGTAGGACTCGCTCTTCTGCCCGCCGCCGTTGCCCTCCAGGAAGATGGTGCGGAGCTGTTCGTCCATGCGGTTGTCGGACTCGAACTGGCCGACCTGGAAGGGGACGCGGTCGCTGTCGGCGTCGCCGATGCCGCCGAAGAGGAGCTGGGGGTCGGTGAGGTAGCCCTTGCGCTGGATGAGGCCGTGCAGCTTGCCGAGCTTGCGCTGCATGATCTGCGGGACGCGGCCCATGGAGCCGGTGACGTCGAAGAGGACGGCGATGGGCGTGGAGTCGGCGTGGTCGGGCGAGTCGCGGCACTCGCGGGCGGTGACGCCCTTGGGGTCAAGGGAGGGGTCGGCCTTCCAGTTGGCGGACGGGGTCTTGCGCATGGTGGCGGTGTAGCCGAAGTCGTCGATGCCCTTGGCGGCGCGGAAGGTCTTGGCCGCCGCGTAGGCGTTGTCGTCCCACTTGCCGTGTCCCATGGTCAGGCTCCTGTCGTGTCGGTGGTCGGGGTGGGGAGGGTGAACGGTCGGTAGGTGCGTTCGCCGTAGAGGTCGTCGAGCAGCTCGTCGTACTCGGTGAGCAGGTCGGCGGCGTCGGGTCGGCGGTGCGGGTCGTCCTGGGTGCAGCCGCGGGCGAAGGCGCGGTGGCGGGTTTCGCCGGGTGCGAGGAGGTCGAGCATGAGCGCGTGCGCCATGTGGACGTCGGCGGCGGGGGTGAGGGGGTGTCCGCTGTGGACCTCGGGCGGGTAGCGGGTGGTCCGGTCGGTGGCGAGGGGTGGTTGGCCTGCCTCGACGGCGAAGGTCCAGCCGACGAGGACGATGCCGTGCTGCTCGGGGTGGACGAGGACGTTGTCGGCGGTGATCGCGCCGTGGACGAGGCCGGCGAGGTGGGCGCCGGCGACGGCGCGCAGCAGGCGGCGGTGCATCCAGGCGTAGTCGCGGCCGTCGAGCCCGCGGGGGAAGGCTTTGCCGACCTCGGTGAGGGTGGTGAAGCCGTCGGTGAGGGGTTCGAGGACGGTGAAGGCGCGGTCGCCGCGGGGGACGTCGCCGGAGGTGTCGAGGAGGCGGGGGTAGTAGGGGCGCAGCCAGGGGTGCCGGTCGGTGAGGCGGCGCAGGGTGGTGAGGGCGTGCCACTCGGCGTGCAGGAGGGGGTTGAGGGCGGGGTTGCGGACGAGCTTGACGACGTGGGGGCCGTCGGTGAGGTAGAGGGTGGCGACGCTGCCGGTGGCGTGCGGGCGGGTGGGGCGGTAGGTGGCGGTGGGGCTGTGCAGCTCGGTGGCGGGGGTGTGCTGCCACTCGTGGTGGAGGCGGGTGAGGCGGGCGGCGGCGGTGTGGGCCCTGGTGTCGTGGGGGCCGGTCTTGTCGGGGTGCAGGACGGTGGCGAGTGACCGGTAGAGGCGCTGCGCCTCGGTGTGCCGTGTGAGGTCGCGGGGGCCGAACAGGTCGGCCGCGTCGCGGGCTCGTTCGACCCGGTCGAGGGCTTCCTGCCTGGTGAGCATGGTTTGAGTCTATACGACTCAAACTGCGTCGCGGGGTGGAATACCGGTGTGCTCCGCATCACACGGCATTTCGGCGGCGCGTCCGCCATGTGGGCGCGGTGGACAGGGCGTCACCGCCGAACGCATTCTTCGTCGGCCAACGAACAAGCGTGGAGGTCGGCATGTCGTCGTCGGACAGCCCCGGGCGGGTCGGGGTGCGGTCGGTGCTGGACGAGCGGTCGGCGCCGGGCGGGCGATCCGTGCCGGGCGGGCGATCCGGGTCAGACGAGCGGTCGGTGCCGGACGGGTGGTCGGTGCTGGACAACCCGTCGTGGGCGTCCCTGACCGGTCGCCACGCCCACTTCGCCGAGCGGCGCGGCCGGGTGCTGCGCTACCGGCAGGACGTCGCCCCGTTCCACGCCCTGCCCGCCGACGCCGACGACGACGCGTGGGCCGACCTCGCGGTCCTCGCCGGTCCCGGCGCGGTCGTGCCGATGAACACCGCGCTCACCCCGCCGCCGCACTGGGAGGCGGTCGACCGCATCGCGGGCGTGCAGCTGGTCGACGCGGGCGTCGCCGCCCGGCCCTACCCCGAGGCCGTGCGCCTGGGACCCGACGACGTCCCCGAGATGCTCGACCTGGTCGCCCGCACCCGGCCGGGCCCGTTCCGCGAGCGCACCGTCGAACTGGGCACCTACCTCGGCGTCCGCGTCGACGGCGCCCTCGTCGCGATGGCCGGCGAACGCCTCCGCCCGCCCGGCCACACCGAGATCAGCGCCGTGTGCACCGACCCGGCCTGGCGCGGCCGGGGCCTGGCCACCCGCCTCGTGCTGGCCGTCGCCCACGGCATCCGCGCCCGCGGCGATGTCCCGATCATGCACGCCTCCGCCGCGAACACCCCGGCGATCCGCCTCTACGAGTCGCTCGGGTTCGCCCTGCGCCGGCGCACCTCGTTCGTCGCCTACCGCGTCCCGCCCGTCGGGTGACACCGCAGTTTGCGGCACCCCGCCGCAGGGTACGTCCGGGGGCGTGAACAGCGCGTTCGACCTCTCCGACCGGTTCCCCGGACTCGACATCTCCGAGTTGGTGGTGGACTACGACGACGCCGACGACCCGGTGCTGCGCCACCCCGACGGCACGCCGATCGACACCTGGCGGGAGAACTACCCGTACCCCGAGCGGATGTCGCGCGAGGAGTACGACGTGTCCAAGCGGCTGCTCCAGATCGAGCTGCTCAAGCTCCAGTACTGGATCAAGGACACCGGCGGGCGCATGGTCATCGTGTTCGAGGGCCGCGACGCCGCCGGCAAGGGCGGCACCATCAAGCGGTTCACCGAGCACCTCAACCCGCGCGGCGCGCGCGTCGTGGCGCTGGGCAAGCCCACGGACCGCGAGCAGGGCGAGTGGTACTTCCAGCGCTACGTCAACCACCTGCCCACCGCCGGCGAGGTCGTGCTGTTCGACCGCTCCTGGTACAACCGGGCCGGGGTCGAGCGGGTGATGGGCTACTGCACCGACGAGCAGTACCAGCGGTTCACGCGCCAGGCCCCCACGTTCGAGAAGATGCTCGTCGACGACGGGATCGTGCTGGTCAAGCTGTGGTTCTCGGTGTCGCGGGCCGAGCAGCGGACCCGGTTCCTGATCCGCCAGGTCGACCCGGTGCGGCAGTGGAAGCTCAGCCCCAACGACATCCGCTCGCTCGACCGCTGGGACGCCTACACCGAGGCCAAGGTCGCCATGTTCCGCGCCACCGACACGGCCAGCGCGCCGTGGACGGTCGTCAAGAGCAACGACAAGAAGCGCGCCCGCATCGAGGCCATGCGCAGCGTCCTGGCCCGCATCGACTACGACGACAAGGACGTCGAGGTCGTCGGCGAACCCGACCCGCGCGTCGTCGGCGCGGCGGCCACCCTGCTGGAGGAGGGCGAGGACGAGGCGTCGCTCAGCCCCACGCCCATCGCGCCGCCCGGGGACACCGACCACGGCCCCGGCGTCCACCCGGACGACGACGGCTCCTGATCCCGGGACGCGCGGCAACCCCCGAACGGTCGGGGGTTGCCGCGCGCCGCCGTCCACGGTGAACTGATCAGCAGCCCCGCACCGACGCACGAGGGACGCCGATGACTTCCGACCAGGCCACGTGGTGGCAGTCCGCCGTGGTGTACCAGGTGTACCCGCGCAGCTTCGCCGACTCCGACGGCGACGGCGTCGGCGACCTGGCGGGTCTCACCGCGCGGCTGGACCACCTGCAACGGCTGGGCGTCGACGTCGTCTGGCTCTCCCCGGTCTACGCCTCCCCGCAGGCCGACAACGGCTACGACATCTCCGACTACCGGGCGATCGACCCGTCGTTCGGCACGCTCGCCGACTTCGACGCCCTCGTGGCGGAGCTGCACGCGCGCGGCATGAAGCTGGTCATGGACCTGGTGGTCAACCACACCTCCGACGAGCACCCGTGGTTCGTCGGGTCCCGCTCGTCCCGGGACGACCCGAAGCGCGACTGGTACTGGTGGCGCCCGCCGCGCGAGGGGTTCGAAGCCGGGCAGCCCGGCGCGGAGCCCACGAACTGGGGGTCGTTCTTCTCCGGTCCCGCCTGGCACTTGGACGAGACCACGGGGGAGTACTACCTGCACCTGTTCGACCGCAAGCAGCCCGACCTCAACTGGGAGAACCCCGAGGTCCGCGAGGCGGTCCACGACATGATGCGGTGGTGGCTCGACCGGGGCGTGGACGGCTTCCGGATGGACGTGATCAACTTCATCTCCAAGGACCCGGCCCTGCCGGACGGGGCGACCACCGGCGTGGCCGGCCTGGGCGACGGGTTCCCGCACTTCGCCACCGGGCCGCGCGTGCACGAGTTCCTCCAGGAGATGCACCGCGAGGTGTTCGGCGGGCGCGACGGCGAGTTCCTCACCGTCGGCGAGATGCCCGGCGTCACGTGGGAGGACGCGGTGCTGTTCACCGACCCCGCGCGGCGCGAGGTCGACATGGTGTTCCAGTTCGAGCACGTCTCCCTCGACCACGGCCCCGGCGGCAAGTTCGACCCGCGACCGCTGGACCTGCGGCTGCTCAAGGCGTCCCTGGGGCGCTGGCAGACCGCGCTCGGCGAGGTCGGCTGGAACAGCCTGTACTGGAACAACCACGACCAGCCGCGCGTGGTGTCCCGCTTCGGCGACGACGGCGAGCACTGGCGCGAGTCGGCGACCGCGCTGGCCACCGTGCTGCACCTGCACCGCGGCACGCCCTACGTCTACCAGGGCGAGGAGCTGGGCATGACCAACGCCCCGTTCGCCTCCGCCGAGGACCTGCGCGACGTCGAGTCGCTCAACCACCACCGCGAGGCGGTCGCCGGCGGCGTGGACCCGGAGGTCGTGCTGCGCGGCCTGCGCGCCATGGGCCGCGACAACGCCCGCACCCCCGTGCAGTGGGACGACACCCCCAACGCCGGGTTCACCACCGGCCAACCGTGGATCGCGGTCAACCCCAACCACACCTGGCTCAACGCCGCCGCGCAGTACGACGACCCGCGCTCGGTGTTCAACCACTACCGGCGGCTCATCGCGCTGCGCCACGAGCACCCCGTCGTGGCCGTCGGCGACTTCCGCATGCTGCACCCCGAGCACCCCGCCCTGTACTGCTACGAGCGCACGCTGGGGGAGCGGCGGCTGCTCGTCGTGGCCAACCTCGGCGGCGAGCCCGTGACCGCCGGGCTGGAACCGGGCTGGGAGGCGCGGCACGTCGTGCTCGCCAACTCCGACGAGCCGCGCGTGGCCGACGGGCGCGCCGCGCTGGGCCCGTGGGAGGCGCTGGTGCTGCTGCGCTGAGCGCCTTCCGCCGAACCCGTTCGACAACTACGGTCGGCGACGAGCCTTCACCGCCGAGGCGATCTCTTTCAACGAGGAAGGAGAGCGTCGCGATGCTGCGCAGACGCTTCGCGCTCGGAACGACCGCCGCCCTGCTGGCCCTCACCGCGGTCGCGGTCCCGGCCAGGGCGGCGGTCGTCACGGTGACCAACGGCGTCCAGTTCACCGACACCGCCGGCGCCGTCGTGCACGCCCACGGCGGCGGCGTGCTCAAGGTCGGCTCCTACTACTACTGGTTCGGCGAGAACCGCAACGCCGACAACACGTTCCGGTCGGTCTCCGCGTACCGGTCGACCGACCTGCGCACCTGGGAGTTCCGCCGCGACGTGCTCACCCGGTCGTCGGCGGCCGAACTCGGCTACGCCAACATCGAGCGGCCCAAGGTGGTGCTCAACAGCTCCACCGGCCAGTTCGTCATGTGGATGCACAAGGAGAACGGCAGCGACTACGGCGAGGCCCGCGCCGCCGTCGCCACCTCCTCCACCGTCGACGGCGACTACTCCTACCGGGGCAGCTTCCGGCCGCTGGGGCACATGTCCCGCGACATCACCCTGTTCCGCGACGACGACGGCACCGGCTACATGATCTCCGCCGCCCGGGAGAACGCCGACCTGCACGTCTACCGGCTCACCCCGGACTACCTGGGCGTCGCCTCGCTGGTGCGCACCCTGTGGCCCGGCTCCTACCGCGAGGCGCCCGCGCTGTTCAAGCGCGGCGGCGTGTACTTCCTGCTCACCTCCGGCGCCACCGGCTGGAGCCCCAACCAGCAGAAGTACGCCACCGCGAGCAGCGTCACCGGCACCTGGAGCGGGTTGAGCGACGTCGGCGACGGCACCGCCTACGGCTCGCAGGCCGCCTACGTGCTGCCCGTGCAGGGCAGCCTGACCACCTCCTACCTCTACCTGGGCGACCGGTGGGCCGGGGCGTGGGGCGGGCGCGTCACCGAGTCCCGCTACGTGTGGCTGCCGCTGCGCTTCCCCTCCGCCACCACCATGGCGATGAGCTGGTCGCCGCAGGTCGCCGTCGACACCGCCACCGGCACCGTGGACCCCGTCGGCGGCGGCACGCCCTACGAGACCCTCGTCGCCCGGCACAGCGGGAAGTGCGCCGACATCCCCAGCTCCTCGCGCACCGACGGCGCCGCGCTCAAGCAGTACCCGTGCAATGGCGGGCAGAACCAGCAGTGGCAGGTGGAGGACGCGGGCGGCGGGTACGCGCGGCTGATCGCCCGGCACAGCGGCAAGTGCCTGGGCGTGGCCGACTCCTCCACCGCCGACGGCGCGGCCGTCGCCCAGTACGCGTGCACCGGCGGCCAGAACCAGCAGTGGCAGCTCCAGGCCACCGGCTCGCACCACCGCGCGGTGGCCCGGCACAGCGGCAAGTGCCTCGACGTGACCAGCGCGTCGAGCGCGGACGGCGCCGTGGTCAAGCAGTACTCGTGCAACGGCGGCGACAACCAGCAGTGGACGCGTCGCGGCGCGTGACCGCGCTACCCCGGGGCCGGGCGCGGCGTCTACGCTGCGCCCGACTTCGGGGTGACGGGGGTGGTGGCGGTGCGGACCGCGGTGTGGGTGCCGGAGAGGCCGGAGGTGGTGCGCGAGCTGCTGCTGGAGCGGGCCGCCCGACCCCGTCGCGTGGTGCCCACGCCCGGCGGCACGCTGCTGCTCGGCCCCGCCCCCGAGACGTTCGACGGCCTGCGCGACGGGCTCAAGGTCGCCACCGTCGACGACGCCGGCGCGGTCGGCCTGGCCTGGACCGACGACACCGCGTGGCTCCTCGTGCGCCGGGCGGGCCGCGTCCGGCGGTGCGCACTCGCCGCCACCGCGCCCGACGACGTGCTGGACGACCTGGCCGCGGTGCTCCGCGTGGACGACCTGCGCGCCGCCCTGGCCCGCGCGCAGGGCCGCGGCCTGCTCCGGCTGCGGCACCTGCTGGAGCTGGTCGGCCTGGCCGGCGAGGCGAGGGCGCTCGACTGGGTCGACCGGGCCGGCGCGGACGTCGTGCCGGTGCACCGCGCGCGCTGGTGGACGTCGCTGCTCGACGAGAACCGGCAGCCCCGCCGGCCGGACCTCCAGTCGCTGCGGCCCGGCTCCCCGCTCCTGACGAGGGCGTTCCACCTGCTGATGCCGCTCCTGCTGGTGCCGGGCTCCTACCCGGTGGCGCGGATGACCGGCGAGGTCCTCCCGGCGTGGGTGGCGGTCGTCGCCGGGACGTCCTGCGCGCTGTTCGGCCTGTGGGGAACCTGCGCGGCGGCGCTGGTGCTCCACCGGTTCCGGCGCGCCGACCCGTTCCCGGTCAGCGACCCGCTCGGCATCCTCGTCCCGGACCGACCGGTCACCGGCTGACCGGGTCCGGGTCGACCGGGGCCGGGTCGACCGGTCCCGCGCCGACCGGCAGGCCGACGACCGGTCGCGTCCCGTCGGCCACCTCCACCCGGTAGCCCAGCGCCCGCGCCCGGCGGGCCACGACCCGCGCGAACCGGGCGTCCCGCGCCATCCACCGCCGGAACGCCGCCTCCAGGTCGGGCAGCAGCGCCGCCCCCTCCACGACCACCGGCCCGCCCAGCGCGCGCACGTCCGCACGAGCAGCGGGAACTCCTCGCGGTAGGCGGCCGGCACCTGCCGCACCTGCACGTCCACCGGCTGCGCCAACCGCTCGGCCACGCCCGGGGCGAGCACCCGCGCCGCCGCCCCGCCCGGCACCTCGGCGGCGTGCCGCTCGACGTGCTCGTCGCACGAGTGGACCGGCAACCCCGACCGGGCCGCCGCGGTGCTCTTGCCCGTGCACGGCGACCCACCCA
Source organism: Saccharothrix sabaoui (assembly GCF_051756985.1). Taxonomy (NCBI): domain Bacteria; kingdom Bacillati; phylum Actinomycetota; class Actinomycetes; order Pseudonocardiales; family Pseudonocardiaceae; genus Saccharothrix; species Saccharothrix sabaoui. Next base: position 133 of record NZ_JBPKJK010000163.1, on the reverse strand, counting down.
CCCACGTGATCACGACCGGATGATCACACGCGTGACCGCCGCCACACCACGTTCACCGCGCAAGCCCCGCACCTGCGGATTGCAGGAACGCACAAGCGGTGTGCACACGCGACCGTACACAGTGGGCACGCCT
>NZ_JBPKJK010000162.1:0-19595 GCF_051756985.1 Saccharothrix sabaoui | reverse complement strand
CGCCGGGTGGTCAGGTGCGCACGACCGCGCTGCCCGTCGTCGCGCCGTTGCGCGCGGGGTCCGCGGCGGCCGGCACCCGGTCCTCGGGCGCGCCCTGGACGGGTTCGTCCTGAGTGGACACGACGGGTGCGGCCTGCCGGGCCCGGTTCGCGTCCACGAAGTGCAGCGCCCACAGGAAGCCGCCGCGGACCAGGCAGACGATCGCCGTGGCGAAGAAGATGCCGTAGGGGATGCTCATGCCCATCAGCACCCCGTACACCGCCGCCACGCCCGCGCCGAACGCCACCTGCGAGGCGGGCCGCGACGGCGACGTGCCCGGGTCGGTCACCATGTAGTTGGTGAACAGGATGAACGCGACGCCGGTCATCATGCTCAACCCCGACGGGATCGACACGTCCAGCAGCACGCCGCGCACCACCGCCTGGAGCGCGAACCCCACCAGCCACGCCATGATCAGCCACAGCCGGTTGGTCAGCATCCCGTTCAGCATCGAGCCCGCGACCAGGATGACCAGCGGGATCACCCAGTCCCAGAACGTGCCCACGTGCTCGGTGAAGTGGTACGGCGGGGCGATCGACGCCCAGGGGAACACCAGCAGCACCACCGCGATGCCGAAGTTCGACGGGTTCATGTAGTGGCGCATCCGCCCGCGCACCGGGGCCCGCAGCACCCACTTCGCGCCGACCGCCACGGTGACGGCGAAGACCATCACCCAGACCTGGTCGTTGACGTAGGTCAGCATGTTCACCGCGAGGCTGGTGATGTGCGCCGGGTACAGGAACTCGACCAGCCCGCGGGCACCGCGGCCGGCGAACCGCGGCGCGCGGCCCTCCTGGCGGGCGGAGACCGCCTCCAGGCCCAGCTCCACCGCGTAGCCGGTGGCCAGGGCGATGAACGGCCACAGCCACGGCTGCTCGAAACCGAGCACGGTGTAGCCGAGGACGTTGAGCACGCTGATGGAGATCGCGAAGCGCCGCAGCGCGGTGACGATCTTGGGGTCGTGCCGCGGCGGTGCGGTCGCGGTCGTCGTGTCGGCCATGCCGGTCACCCCTCCTCGGCCCGGTCGCCGAGCCGCACGTCGTGCCACCCCGGCTCCAGCGTCATCTCCTGCTCGTGCACGTCGCCGTCCCGGTCGCGCCACGTGACGCGCGCCCGCACGGGGCGGTCGTCGGACCCGAGCCCGAAGTGCACCTCGTGGCTGCGCTTGCCGGAGTGGCCGCTGCCGCCGTCGACCCGGTTGACGAGCGTGCGGCCCGACGCGGTGGTGACCTCGACCTGCGCGCCGATCACGGGGGAGCCGGCGCCCGGGAACGACCCGGGAGCCACACCGCCCTCGTGCGTCAGGCGCAGGCCCAGGAACCGGTCGGTCCCGCCGCCGGTGTTGCGGTAGAACACCGGGTCCTCCCACTGCCGCGAGATCGCCATGTCGAGCCTGCCGTCGCCGTCCACGTCGCCGGTGGCGATGCCGCGCGTGGGCACCGGCACGTCCAGCCCGAGGGACGGGGACACGTCGGTGTAGAAGCCGCGGCCGTTGCGGGCGAACAGGTGGAACCGCTGGTGGCCCGCCACGTCGTCGCCCGGCCCCACCACCGGCCACCACACCGGGTTGGCCAGCAGCGCGTCGTTCGCCGTCGCCAGCTCCTGGAGCTGCGGCCAGCGGTTGACGTCGCCCTTGACGAACCCGGTCGCCTGCGCGACCTCCAGCCCGCCGTCGTTGTCGAAGTCGGCGAGCTTGACGTCCCAGCCCCAGCCCGACCAGGCCAGGTGCAGCGGCCCGCTCTCGTCCTCCCAGACCGCCCGGCCGGCGGCCAGCTCGGAGGTGATCGCGGCCGGGTCGTCCTCCGTGCTGAGGAACGCGAAGTGCGACTCCTCGATGCCGAACGAGGTGGTGATGTTGCTGACGTACAGGTCGTACGCGCCGTCGCCGTCGAGGTCGCCGAAGTCGACGCCCATGCCCTTGAAGGAGTCGATGCCGACGTTCTTCGACCTGGGCTCCATCGGCCCGCGCGAGCCCTCCACCACGGTGAAGGCCACGCGGCCGGGCGCGGAGGTGTTGTAGAGCAGGCGGTCGGGGCCGAAGTCGTGCGCCAGGTACAGCTCGGGCAGCAGGTCCCCGTTGACGTCGTTGGAGCTGGACGCGAGGGTCCACCCGCGCGAGGCGTCCGCCGGGATCGCGCCGGGCGCCTCCTCGAACCGCGCCCCGGGCTCGTCGCCCGACGTGCCGCCGGTCCAGCGCAGCAGGTGGTCGTCCCCGCCGTTGAGCGCGGCGGACATGGAGGCGTTCATCTCCACGCCGGTGCTCCGCGACGGGTCCAGCACGGGGCCGTCGGGGAAGTAGTTGCCGATGTAGACGTCGTCGTGGCCGTCGCCGTCGAAGTCGGCCACGGTCGCGGAGTTGGAGTTCCACTCCGGGCCGTCGTAGCGGCCGGAGGAGGAGCCCGGCACCAGCTCGGTCGCCCGGTACGCGTCCGGGCCGAGGCCGTCGGCGTTCGCCCTGGCCAGGTGCAGGACCGGCGTGCGGCCCCACAGGTAGACCAGCAGGTCCACCCGGCCGTCCTCGTTGAAGTCGCCGGGCACGCACCCCATGGGCGCCATCACGTCGTTGACCGGCAGCGCGCCGGTGGTCAGGGCGAACGGCTCGTAGCGCCGCTCCCGGCCGGCCTCCGGGGCCGGGGTGACGACGACCTGGTCGGTGCGCACGTCGACGTAGCACAGGTCGTTGGACAGGCCGTCGCCGTCGAGGTCGTTGAGCGCCACGGCCGAGCCGACCGAGGAGATCCAGGCGTCGATGTGCGCGTAGCGCTGGTTCACCGGTCGGACGGACCGCTGGGTGTAGCCGCCCGGGAGGGCGATGGTCTCCGGCGCGAAGCCGAAGCGCGACGCGAGCTCCTGCCTCTCGTGCGCCGACACCTCGGGCAGTCGGGCCACCGAGAACGTGGCCGCGACGAGCACGAGCGCCATGACGCCGGGCAGCTGCCTGCGCAGCCATCTGGCTGTCGAGGTCACGGTTCGACTCCTTCCTGGCGTGCGGGGACCCGCGGCGGTGGGCCGCGGCCGGGTATTCGCGCGTGTCCTCCGGGTGCCGGTCGGGCGGCACCCGGGAGAACGTCAGGAATGGGTTTCGGAAACGCCTGCGCCGGTCGTCGGACCCGAATGCCCAGCCGGGGCGTCGGGGTACGCCACCCGCTCGGTGCGCAGCACGGTCAACCTCGCCCCAATTCGATCAGCCCGTCTCCGGACGGGCGGACGACAAAATCGTTGCAGGAAGTCCGGCGGCGCTGCTACTTCAGACTTGCTCACCGGACGGCCGGTTCAGCCGGGTAATTGAAGCTTCCTCGGCGGCGCTCCGAACGGGTATTCGCATTCCGTATTTCCGCTGGTCACAGCCCCTGTCGGCGCAGGTTGGGCGGTTTTTCCGGCCGCTCCGGACGGCGCTCCGACCGGACCCGGCTGCCGACGTACGGCCGAATTGCCCTGCGCTGCCCGGGTGGTTTCAAAGTAGCGGCAGTTACGTTCGCACAACGGTCCGGAACGGCCATTGTCCGTCCTGCCGGGCAAGCCACGAGAAGCCACGCGCCGGACGACCGTGTGATCCTCGTGCCGCCGGTCGCGCACTCCGTCCAACCGAAAGTGGGGCAGGGATGATCACGCTGGAAACCGTCAACCTGGAGATCGAGGGCCCTCGGGCCACCGTTCACCTGAACCGGCCGGACAAGAAGAACGCGATGAACCCGCAGATGCACCGGGACATGAACACCGCCCTGGACCGCATCGAGGAGGACGGCGGCGTCAAGGCGGTCGTCATCACCGGCAGCGGCAACAGCTTCAGCTCCGGCATGGACCTGGAGGAGTGCTTCCTGCGGCCGTTCGACGACCCGCAGCTGTTCTACCGGACCAACCTGGTGGCGCTGAACTGGTTCAAGCGCCTCAAGGCGTTCCCGGCGGTGACCATCGCCAAGGTCAACGGCTTCGCGTTCGGCGGCGGGTTCCTGGTGACCGGGCTGTGCGACCTCGCGGTCGCGGACGAGGCGGCGCTGTTCGGCCTCTCCGAGATCAACTTCGGCATCTTCCCGGCGGGCGGCGCGACCTGGGCGGCCACCCACAACCTGGCCCGCAAGCAGGCGCTGTACTACATCCTCACCGGGGACACGATGACCGGCCGGGAGGCCGAGCGGCACGGCCTGGTCAACAAGGCGGTGCCCGCCGCCGAGCTGGACGCCGAGACCGACCGGCTGGTGGCCAGGATCGTCGACAAGAACCCGGTCACGCTGGAGCTGGCCAAGCAGGTCTACGAGCGCACCACGGCGCTGGACCTGCCCGCCGCCATCGACTACGACCAGGCCAAGCTGTGGGAGCTGTCCCGGCTCAGCGGCAACGAGTGGATCAACGTCGCGCTCAGGCAGTTCGAGAAGCGCAGCTACCAGCCCGGCCTGAGCACCTACAAGCGCGCCGACGCGGACGTGGCGCCGTGATCGTCAGCGGTCCGCCCGTCGAGGTCCCGGACACCTCGCTGTCCGAGTTCGTGCTGGAACGGGCCCGGCGGCACGGCGACGCGGTCGCGGTCGTCGACGTCAGCGGCGCCGGCCGCTACACCTACGACGAGCTGGTGTCGACCGTGCGCCGCGCCGCCGCCGGGCTGCGCTCGCTCGGCTTCGGCAAGGGCGACGTGCTGGCGGTGCTCGCGCCGAACGTGCCCGAGTACCCGATCGTGGTGCACGCGGCCGTCCTCGCGGGCGGCGCGGTGGTCGTGCTCAACCCGCTGGACACGCCCGACGACCTCGCGGCCCGCCTCACCGAGGCGGGCGCGCGGCTGCTGGTGACCGTGCCGGCCGAGGTGGACGAGGCGCTGGCGCTCGCCCGCCGCACGCCGGTCGGCGAGGTCGTCGTGCTCGGCGAGGCGGCCGGCGCGACGCCGTTCTCCGCGCTGCTGGTCGACGACGAGCCGCCCGAACCGGACGTCGACCCGGCCGAGGACGTGGCCGCCCTGCTGCACTCCAGCGGCAGCACCGGCCACCCCAAGGGGGTCGTGCTGACCCACCGCAACCTGATCGCCAAGGCGCTCCTGACGAGCCTCGTCGCCCCCAGCGGCGCGGGCGCCAGGGTGCTGGCGATGCCGCCGTTCCACCACGCCTTCGGGCTGACCATGATGATGAACGCGAGCCTCGTCCAGGGCTCCACGATGGTCACCATGCGGCGCTTCGACCCCGAGGCGTTCCTGAAGGCCGTCGAGGACCACCGGATCACGCACCTCTACGTCGTGCCCACGATGGCGGTGCTGCTGGCCCGCAGCCCGCTGGTCGACCGCTACGACCTGTCGTCGCTGCGCTCGATCGTGTCCGGCGGCGCGGCGCTCGACCCGGGCATCGCCGAGCTGGTGCGGCGGCGCGTCGGCTGCGACATCGCCCAGGGCTACGGCCTCACCGAGTCCATGGTGTCGTTCATGCAGGACCGCGTGCCGGTGGTCCCGGCCTCGGTCGGCCGCCCCGCGCCCGGCGTCGAGTGCAAGGTCGTCGACGTCGACACCGGCGAGGAGCTGGGGCCGAACCGGGACGGCGAGGTCCTCGTGCGGGGGCCCCAGGTGATGAAGGGCTACCTCAACGCCGAGGAGGCCACCCGGCAGGTGCTGGGACCCGACGGGTTCCTGCGCACCGGCGACCTCGGCCACGTGGACGAGGACGGCGAGCTGTTCCTCGTCGACCGCATCAAGGAGCTGATCAAGTACAAGGGCCAGCAGGTGTCGCCGGTCGAGCTGGAGGCCGTCCTCATGACGCACCCGAAGGTCGCCGACGCGGCCGTGGTCGGCGTGCCGGACGAGGAGGCGAGCGAGGTGCCCAAGGGTTTCGTCGTCACCCGCGAGCCCGCGACGCCCGAGGAGCTGATGGCGTTCGTCGCCGAACGCGTCGCGCCCTACAAGAAGATCCGCCGGATCGAGTTCGTCGAGCGCATCCCGCGCACGCCGGTGGGCAAAGTGGAACGTCGAGTCCTGAAAGGACGCGACGCGGCGGAGCGCGGCGACGCCGCCTGAAAACCGTTCCCCGCAGGACGCCAACCTCGGAGAAGCGGTGCCCCGGTGGCGGGGGGAACCTGGAAGTGGCGCCCGGCCGAGGGAAACGGAGAACCGATGAACCGAGTCGTGTCCAGGGCGGAGTGGCTGGAAGCCCGCAAAGCCCTCCTGGAGAAGGAGAAGGAAGTCACCAAGGCGCGCGACATGATCGCGGTCGAGCGGCAGAACCTGCCGATGGTGAAGGTCGAGAAGAACTACCTCTTCGAAGGGCCGCGGGGCACCCTCACGCTGCCCGAGCTGTTCGAGGGGCGGCGTCAGCTCGTCGTCCGGCACTACATGTTCAGCCCGGGCGCCGAGGAGGGCTGCATCGGGTGCTCGATGCAGGCCGACAGCGTCGGGGAGCTGGCGCACATGTGGGCGCGGGACACCACGTTCGCCATGGTCTCCCGCGCGCCGCTGGCGGACTTCCAGCCCTTCAAGGCCCGGATGGGCTGGACGATGCCCTGGTACTCGTCCTACGGCAGCGACTTCAACTACGACTACGAGGTCTCGACCGACCAGGGCGAGTCGCCCGGCGTGAGCGCCTTCTACCGCGAGGGCGACGACGTCTACTTCACCTACTCGATCTTCGACCGGGGCGGTGACATCTTCAAGAACTTCTACAACTACCTGGACATCACGCACCTCGGGCGCCAGGAGGACCGGCTGGAGCACCCGTGGGACTGGTGGCGCTTCAAGGACCGCTACGACGTCGAGGGCGCGGCCGGTCCGGGTGACAACTGGTGGAACGGCACCAGGTACCAGCAGTAGCCCTTCCGCACGCACGGCAGGACAACCCCAGGGAGGACCCGAACATGAGCGACTCGTCCGGCAGGACCGCGATCGTCGTCGGCGCGAGCCGCGGGCTGGGTCACGGGATCGCCACCGCGCTGGCCCAGGCGGGCACACCGGTGGTCGCCGTGTCGCGCACCCCGGCGCGGTTCCCCGGCGCGGGCGCCGTCCGCACCGAGGTCGCCGACGCGGGCGACCCGCGGGTGGCCGCCGACCTCATCGACCGCCACGCGCCGGGGACGATCGTCCTGGTGGCGGGTGCCGTGCCGCACATGCGCCCGCTCCAGCAGCAGACGTGGGAGACGTTCTCCGCCAACTGGGAGAGCGACGTGCGCATCGCGTTCCACTGGCTGCGCGAGGTGCTGCTCACGCCGCTGCCGCCGGGCGGCCGGGTGGTCGTGTTCAGCAGCGGGGCGGCCCTGAACGCCGACGGGTCGCCGCTCAGCGGCGGCTACGCGGGCGCCAAGGCCACCCAGCGCTACCTCGCCACGTACGCGCGGGGCGAGGCGCGCGCCGCCGGGCTGGACACCACGTTCACCTCGGTGCTGTCCCGGTTCGCGCCGTCGACCGGGGTGGGCCGGCCCGCGGTGGAGGCGTACGCGGCCCGCGCGGGCGTGGCGGTGGAGGACTTCCTGCGCCACCACGCGCCGCTGCTCACGCCGGAGACGGCGGGCAAGGCGATCGTGGACCTGGTGCAGGCGGACGCGGCGGAGGTCGCCCCCGCGTACGTCCTCAACGGCACCGGGCTGCACGTGCTGCCCTGACCGGAACGCGGCACGCGGCACGGACGGCGAACGGCACACGGCAACGGCACGGCACGGCACGGCACGGCACGCGGCACGAGAACGGGAACGGGGCGGGACCTCCACGCGGGGGACCCGCCCCGTTCCCGTGCGGTCACCCGTTTTTCCGGGACATTTCGCGAAACGCCCGGAAAAGCCCTCGGCAAGGCGGGAGAAGTACCGCCGGGACGGCCGCTCCCATACTGGTTCCCGAGTTGGCCGGCTGTGCTCGCCGTCGAACCGGGCGGACGCCCGAGTGGTGGATCGACCGCGTCACGCCGTTGTCGCTACCAATCCAGTGAGCCTCGCGGGAGAGAATCCCGACGGCGGTCGGCGGGGAGATCATGGCTGAATTCGCAGGACGAACGCGCAGGCTGGTGCCGGGAGTGGTGACGCTCCTCATCGCGGCCCTCCTGTTCGCGGTGTCGCAGAACGCCGTCGCGGTGCCCGAGGGCGACGGGATCGCGGCGCAGTACCGGTTCCGGGAAATGCCCATCGCGATGCCGCCGGGTTACGAGGACCGGGAGATGAAGAGCATCCGGGAGGTCAACCCGGCCTACTTCCGCATCCGCAGCTGGGTGTCCTCGGTCGGCGCGGGCATCGCGCTCAACGACCTCACCGGCAGCGGGCGCGCCAGCTCGCTGTGCATCGTCGACCCGCGCACCGACGAGGTGATCGTCACCTACGCGCCCAACGCGCCGCAGGAGGACCGGTTCGACCCGTTCCTCCTCGACCCCGCGCCGCTGCCCGCCGGGCGCGCGATGGCGCCCACGGGCTGCACGCCCGGCGACTACAACGTGGACGGCCGCACGGACCTCCTGGTCACCTACTGGGGCCGCACCCCCGTCCTGCACCTGGCCAAGGCCGACGCCGACGAGGTCGCCCCCGAGTCCTACAAGCCGCAGGAGCTGGTGCCGCAGGTGACCGTGGACGGCGAGTACCACGGCCCGAAGTGGCACACCAACGCCGTCACCGTCGGCGACCTCGCGGGCAACGGCCGGCCGGACATCATCATCGGCAACTACTTCCCGGACTCCGACGTGCTGGACCCGCTGGGCCAGAACAACGTGGAGATGAACGACTCCCTCTCGCGCGCCCTCAACGGCGGCGGCAGCCACGTGCTGCGCTGGGAGGCCGGCACGGCGGGCGCCGACCCGACCGCGAGCTACTCGCAGGAGGTCGACGCCATCCCGCACCTGGCCGCGAACGGCTGGACGCTGGGCCTGAGCAACGCCGACATGACCGGCGACGGGCGGCCCGAGGTCTACGTCGCCAACGACTTCGGCCACGACTTCATGCTGCACAACACCTCCACCGAGGACGGGATCATGTTCACCGCGGTCAAGGGCGAGCGCACGCCGACCACGCCGAAGTCCTTCATCGTCGGCAACGACTCGTTCAAGGGCATGGGCGTCGACTTCGGCGACGTGGACCGCAACGGCAGCTTCGACATGGCCGTCAGCAACATCACCACCGCGTGGGGCCTGGAGGAGAGCCACTTCCTGTGGGTCAACGACGCCGAGACCCCGGAGCGCATGGGCGAGGCGATGGACCGGGGCGTCGCGGACTTCACGCAGCGCGCCCAGGAGCTGGGCACCGCCTGGTCCGGCTGGGGCTGGGACATCAAGATGGGCGACTTCGCCAACACCGGCAACCTCGACGTCGTCCAGACCACCGGGTTCGTCAAGGGCGACATCGACCGCTGGCCGTGGTTGCAGGAGCTGGCCATGTCCAACGACATGCTGGTGTCCAACCCGGCGATGTGGCCGAACATGCAGCCGGGTGACGACATCTCCGGCCACGAGGCCCCCGCGTTCTTCGCCCGGGGCCGCGACCACGACCAGTTCGTCAACATCACCGGCGAGCTGGGCCTGGGCGTGCACCACCCGAGCCGGGGCGTCGCGACCGGCGACACCAACCGCACCGGCGCGCTCGACCTGGCCATCGCCCGGCAGTGGGGCCCGCCGTCGTTCTACGCCAACGAGTCGCCCGACCGCGGCGGCCACCTGACGCTGCACCTGTACCGGCCGGTGCGGGGCGCGGAGTCGGGCCTGTCCGGTCCGGGCACGCCGGTGTACGGCGCGACCGTCGAGGTCTCCACCCCCGACGGGCGCAAGCAGGTCTCGCGGCTCGACGGCGGCAGCGGCCACGGCGGCAAGCGCAGCTTCGACGTCCACTTCGGCTTCGGGGACTACACCGGGCCGGTGTCCGCGCGGGTGAGCTGGCGCGACCTCGACGGCCGCCCGCACGAGCAGACCGCGCAGCTCCAGCAGGGTGACCGCACCCTCGTCCTGACCAGCACCGCACAGGAGGTCCCGGGCCGATGACCGCCACCGCCGACACCGAGCAGGCGGGGGCGGGCGCACCGCCCCCCGCGTCGCCCACGATCCCCGCGCCGACGAAGCCCAAGCTCGACCCCCGCTACGTCGCGCTGCGCAACTTCGCCCTCTCCATCAGCGTGTTCAACGTCTTCGGCTACACCCTGCTGGGGTTCGAGCAGCCGTGGCTGTGGCCGATCGTCGCGGTGCTCACCGGGTACGCCACCGAGCTGGCGCTGGAGGTGGTGAGCGCCTGGTCCGCCAAGCGGGCACCGAGGTTCGCCGGCAACGGCGCGCGCGGCGTGTACGAGTTCCTGCTGCCCTCGCACATCACCGCCCTCGCGGTGAACATGCTGCTGTACGCCAACAACCAGCTGTGGCCGGTGCTGTTCGGCGTGTTCTGCGGCGTGGCGGCCAAGCACGTGCTCCAGGCCCCGATCGCGGGCCGGATGCGGCACTACATGAACCCGTCGAACTTCGGCATCACGGTGGCGCTGCTGGTCTTCGGCTCGTGGATCAGCATCGCGCCGCCGTACGAGTTCACCGAGGAGGCCAACTACTACTGGCGGGTGATGATCCCGATCATCATCGCCACCGCGGGCACGGTGATCAACGGGATGCTCACCAAGCGCGTGGCGCTGATCGTGGGGTGGATGGGCGGGTTCGCCATCCAGGCGTTCGTCCGGCACTGGATCTGGGACGTGTCGCTCTACAACGCGCTCGGCGTGATGACCGGTGTCGCGTTCGTGCTGTTCACCAACTACATGATCACCGACCCGGGCACGACGCCGACCAAGCCGCTCAACCAGTTCGCGTTCGGCGGTGGCGTGGCGTTCGTCTACGGCGTCCTCATGGTCTTCAACGTCGTCTACACGCTGTTCTTCGCCACCGCGATCGTGTGCCTGGTCCGCGGCCTGGGGTGGTGGGTGGCGCACCTGCGCGGGAAGTCCCGGCAGCCGCGGTCCGTCGCCGACGCGGTGGGCGGCACCGCCCCGGTCCGGCCCACCGGGCACGGACCCGCGGGCCACGGCCACAGCGGCAGCGGGGTGGTCAAGGTATGAGCGCGCCGCGGACCGGGGCCGAGGTCCTGCTGGTCGACGCCCCCGACCACGCCCCGCTGCGCCGGGTGCTGACCGGGCTGGTGGAGCTGCTCGCGGGCGCCGACCGCGCCCGGCTCGCGGACCTGGCCGGTTCCCTCGCCGCCGAGCTGTCCGGCCACCCGGTGCGGGCCGCCGTCGTGGCCGCGACGCCGGAGGAGGCCCGGGAGCGGCTGAGCCGCCTCGCCGCGCTGGTCGAGGCGGGGGAGACGGCCGTGTTCGCGCCCGACGAAGGGCTGTTCCTCGACCGGCGCGCGGAGCCGCCGCGGATCGCCCTGCTGTTCCCCGCCCAGGGCCCGCGCGGAGGGGCCGGCGGCGCGCTCGACCGCTTCCCCGCGGCGGCCGGGGTGCTGCGCGCCGCCGACCCGGGGAACGGGCAGGACCGCGTGGTGGCCGAGTCGTTGGCGGTCGCGCGGGTGCTGGAGTCCGTCGGGGTGCGGGCGCGCGTCGCCGTCGGGCACAGCCTGGGCGAGTTCACCGCCTTCGCGTGGGCCGGCGCGCTGGACGCCGAACGGGCGGTCGCGCTCGCCGCCGCCCGGGGCCGGGCGATGGCCGACGCGGGCGACGGCGCGGGCGGCATGGCCGTGCTGCTCACCGGGGCCGAGCGGGCGACCGCCCTGGCCCTCGGGGAGGACGTCGTGGTCGCCGGCTTCCACGGCCCCCACCAGGTCGTGCTGTCCGGGGCGGCCGACGCGCTCGACCGGGTGTGCGCCGCCGCCGAGGACGACGGCGTGCCCGCGTTCCGGCTGGGCGTCCCGCACGCCTTCCACACGCCGCGCGTCCGGGCCGCCGCCGACGCCGTGGCCGAGGTGCTGGCCGGCGTGGAGTTCGGGCCGGTGGCGCGGGAGGTCGTCTCCACGGTCACCGCCCGGCCGGTGGCGGCGGACGCCGACGTGCGGGGCCTGCTGCACGAGCAGGTGCTCGCGCCGGTCCGGTTCCACCAGGCCGCCGAACGGGCGGTCGCCGGGGCGGACCTGGTGCTCGAAGCGGGACCCGGTCGTGTGCTCACCGACCTGGTCGCGGAGATCGCCCCGGCGGTCAGGGCGCTCGCCACCGACACCGCCGACCCGTCGTCGGCCTCGCTGCTCACCGCGGTCGCCGCCGCGTTCGCGCTCGGCGCGCCGGTCGACGGCGCGGCGCTGTTCGCCGGTCGCGCGTGGACCCCGGTGCGGACCCGGCTGCCCGCCGGCGGCGGGCTGGAACGCGTGGTCGAGGACTGCTGCCGACCGAGGAGGGCGTCGTGACCGGGAACGGGGCTGGGGCCGGGGTGAACGGGGCCGGGGTCGACGGGGCCGGGGTGAACGGGGCCAGGGCGGACGGGGCTGGGGTGGACGGGGCCGCGCCGGGCCTGCGGGAGGTGATGCGCGAGTTCGCCACCGGCATCACCGTGCTGACCACCGGCGGCGAGCACGCCCACGGCATGACCGCGAACGCCTTCGGCTCGGTGTCGCTGGACCCGCCGCTGGTGATGTGCTGCGTGGCGCGCACGGCCGCCATGCACGCGGCGATCACCGGGGCGCGGCACTTCGCGGTGTCCATCCTCGCCGCCGACCAGGAGCCGGTGGCCAGGTACTTCGCCGACCGGCGGCGTCCGCGCGGGCCGGCCCAGTTCGACGGCGTCGACTGGCGGCCCGGCCCGCGCACCGGCGCGCCCCTGCTGGGCGGCTCGACGGCCTGGCTGGAGTGCCGGCTCGCGCACGCCCACGAGGGCGGTGACCACACCATCTTCGTCGGCGAGGTCCTGGCCGCGAGCGCCGTGCCCGGTGGCGGGCCGCTGCTGTTCTTCGGCGGCGGCTACCACCGGGTGGCGGCCCTGCCGGGCGGGGTGCGCTCGTGACGGCGACCGGTGCGGCCGACTTCGTGCCCGTGGAGGTGCCCCGCCCGGCCAACGGCGACGGCCGGACCGCCGCGCGCGCCCCGGGGAACGAGGCGCGGGCCGCCTCGCCGCGCACCATGGAGCAGGTGCGCGCGGAGCACGCCGGGTTGCGGGCGCGGATCGTGGCGGGCCGGCCGGAGGGCGTGCGGCGGCAGCACGCGCTGGGCAAGCGCACCGCCCGCGAGCGCCTGGACCTGCTGCTCGACGAGGGCTCGTTCGTGGAGCTCGACCTGTACCGGCGCCACCTGGGCACCGGGATGCGGCTGTCGGGCCGCCCGCACACCGACGGCGTGGTCGCGGGCAGCGGCACGGTCGACGGCCGCCGGGTGTTCGTCTACGCCCAGGACTTCACCGTCTTCGGCGGCTCGCTCGGCGAGGCGCACGCGGCGAAGATCCACAAGGTGATGGACCTCGCGGTCGCCACCGGCTCGCCGATCGTCTCGCTCAACGACAGCGGCGGCGCGCGCATCCAGGAGGGCGTGATGTCCCTGCACGGCTACGGGGGCATCTTCCGCCGGGTCGTCGCCGCGTCCGGCGTCGTGCCGCAGATCAGCGTGGTGCTCGGCCCGTGCGCGGGCGGCGCGGCGTACTCCCCGGCGCTGGCCGACTTCACGTTCATGGTCCGCGACACCGCGCAGATGTACCTGACCGGGCCGGACGTGGTGGCCGCGGTCAGCGGCGAGCGGGTGACCCACGAGGAGCTGGGCGGCGCGGCCGTGCACGGTGAGCGGTCCGGGGTGGCCGCGTTCGTCTGCGACGACGAGGAGAGCTGCCTGGAGGAGGTGCGCCACCTGCTGTCGCTGCTGCCCTCCAACAACCTCGACCGCGCGCCGTCCACCGGGCCGTGCGGCGCGACCGAGGACCTGCGGCCGGACCTGGCCGGGATCGTCCCGGTGGAGCCGAACCGGCCCTACGACGTGCGGCTGGTGGTCGAGGAGCTGGTGGACGACGGCGATTTCCTGGAGGTGCACCGGGACTGGGCGCGCAACGTCGTGTGCGCGTTCGGCCGGGTCGACGGCGAGACGGTCGGCGTGGTCGGCAACCAGCCGGGCGTGCTGGCCGGGGTGCTGGACATCCCGGCGGCGGAGAAGGCCGCGCGGTTCGTGCGCTTCTGCGACGCCTTCGGCATCCCCCTGGTGACCCTGGTGGACGTGCCGGGCTTCCTGCCGGGCACCGAGCAGGAGTACGGCGGCATCATCCGGCACGGCGCGAAGCTGCTCTACGCCTACTGCGAGGCCACCGTGCCGCGCATCCAGGTGATCGTGCGCAAGGCGTACGGCGGCGCGTACATCGTGATGGACTCCCGCTCGACCGGCACGGACCTGTCCTTCGCCTGGCCCACCAACGAGGTGGCGGTGATGGGCGCCGACGGCGCGGTGAACGTGCTGTTCCGCCGGGAGCTGGCCGCCGCGGCGGACCCGGCGGAGCTGCGGGCCGAGCTGGTCGCCGAGTACGCGGAGGCACTGGTGCACCCGCACTACGCGGCCGAGCGCGGCCTGGTGGACGACGTGATCGACCCGGCGGAGACGCGGGCGGCGGTCGCCCGGGGGCTGGCGGTGCTGCGGGACAAGCGCGTCGAGCCGCCCCGGCGCAAGCACGGCAACATCCCGCTCTGAGGCGGGGTGGGGGACGGGCCCCGGCGCGCGGTCAGCGCCGGGGCCCGTCCGCGTCCGGCCCGCTCACGACCTCGCGGCGCACGCGCCTCTTCGCCGCGGCCACCGACGCCGCCGCGGTCGCGGTGTCGTCGCCGACGCCGACGACGAGGCTGCCCAGCAGGGTCTCGTAGCAGCGGTCCGCGCCGACCGGGTCGACCAGGTAGCCGCCCAGCTCCAGGTTCACCAGGCCGTGCGTGGCGATCCACATCTCGTGCGCGACCAGCAGCGGGTCGGCCTGCCGGAACCGCCCGGCCTCGATGCAGCGGGTGACGCACCCGACGACGTCCACGAGGGTGTACCTGCCGTACTGGCGGTCGTCCTCGGTGAGCGAGAAACCGGCCAGCGACTGCCCGCCGAACATCACCGCGTACAGGTGGGAGTTGGCCTTCGCGTTGTGCCGGTAGGCGTGGCCGAGCACGAGCACGTCCGCGACCGGGTCGTCGGTCTGCCGCACGCGCGCGAACTGGCGCTCCAGGCGGGCGAAACCCTCGTGCACCATCTCCCGCACCAGCCCGCTCATGCCGCCGAAGTAGGTGTAGACGGCCATGGTCGAGGTGCCCGCCTCGGCGGCGATCTTGCGGGTGGACAGCGCCTCGGCGCCGTGCTCCGCCAGCAGCCGCGCCGCGATGTCGACCAGGGCGGTGCGGATCTCGGGGTCCAACTTGCGCGGGCTCACCTTGACAGTGTTGCACAACAGCGTTATCGTTTATCTAACGGTGTTATGCTACGAGGTGGGAATCTGGAGGTGACCCCGATGGGTCCCTTGGTCCGGGAACCGGTGGCTCTCCCGTCGTCCGCCGCCGCGGTGTCCACAGCGGACGGTCCCGCGCTGCGGGTGGGCGGCTCGCTGCCGCCGGGGCTGCGCGGCGCGTTCCTGGCGGCCGGGCCGCACCCGGCGCACGCGCACCGCCCCGACCACCCGGACGTCCTCACCGGACCGGTCCTGGTCTCCGGTGTGCGGCTGGGCGGAGGTGCGGCGCACGCCTACCGCGCCACCGCCGAACGGGGCGCCACCGGCCTGCTGGGGCCCGTTCCGGCCCTCGCGCCCGCCCTGCGCGCGGGGCAGGGCCCGGACGGCCGGGGTCCGGTCGCCCTGTCCCGCCCGGTGGCCGACGCCGGCGGCCGGTGGCACTCGATCGCCACCTACCCCGGCCTCGGGTACGCCGAGCACGTGGTGGCCGACGCGCGCGGCGCGGTGCTGTCCGCCCGCCCCTTCCCCCTGCCCGGCGCGCCGCTGGTCGCCGCGGCGCTCACCGACTCGCACGTGGTCCTCTTCGACGGGCCCGTCGCGCACGGCCGCGCCGCCGCGCTGGTGGGGGAGCGGTTCCCCTACGCCCGGCGCGCGGGCAGGCCGTCCCGGCTCGGGCTGCTCGGCCTCGCCGGTGACGAGCCGTCGGTCCGGTGGTTCCCGGTGGCGGCCGGGCACGTCCACGACGTCGTGGACGCCCGCGAGGAGGACGGGCGCGTGGTCGTGGACGCCGTGCTGCGGCCCTTCGGGGGCGAGGGGCCCGCGGCGCTCCGCAGGTGGGTCGTCGACCCGGCCACCGGGGACGTCGCCGAGCGCGACCTCGTGCCCGGCGCGGACGCCGCCGCGGTCACCGGCCGCTTCCTGCACGCGACGCGGAACACCGGCGCGGGCGCGGAACTCGTCCGGTACGACACCGCGACGGGCCGCGCCGACGTGCGGCGGTTGGGCGCGGGCACGGTCGCCGGCCTGCCGCGGGCGACCGCCGGCCACGTGCTCCTCCCGGTCGAGCGGGTCGCGGAGCGGCGCGGCGAGCTGCTCGTGCTGGACGCCGGCGACCTCCGCGCGCCCGCGGCCGTCGTGCAGGCGCCCCGGGGGTTGGCGACGGCGCGGCGCACGGCCTGGCTGACCGGCTGAGCGCCCGCTCCGCCGTCCGGGCGCACCGGCTCCGCACGACGCAGGGCGACCGTCTTGCATCGTGCGGTGATGCATCGCGCGCGATCACACCGGACCGCCGTACTGCTAACGTCGAGGACAGGTAATTCACGGAATCCGGGCCCAGCGGCCCGGACGGCGACGACGGGTGAATCGTCGCGCGGCTGCCGCGGAATGCGCGGGCCGTCCGGGAACGGGTGACCGTGGTGCGCGGCACCCATTCGGACGGCGTTTCACGCGTGCCGGTCGCGCGGCGAGGACCTGGGGCAACAGCGTCGGGGGAACTCGGGGGAGAGGGGGTTCCGAGGCTTTCGTCCGCCGGTGGTCACTCGACTAGCGCAATGGAGGCACTGCTGTGCAGGATGCGGTAGAGCGCGCGATCGACACGATGTGGAACCGCTACCACGAACCGCTGTCGCTGGCCGACATGGCGGACACCGCGATATTGAGCAAATTCTACTTCTCCCGCGTTTTCCGCGCCATGACCGGCACGTCGCCGGGGCGCTTCCTCACCGCGGTCCGGCTCTGCAAGGCCAAGGAGCTGCTGCTGGAGACGTCGTCGAGCGTCACCGAGATCTCCTACCTGGTGGGGTACAACAGCCTGGGCACGTTCACCAGCCGGTTCACCCGCAGCGTCGGCGTCTCGCCGGCCCGCTACCGGGCGCTGTCCGGCGCCGGGGTCCTGTCGCTGTCGTCGTTCCCGGGGCCCGCGCGCGGTCCGCACGGCGGCGCGGTGTGCGGCTGGGTCGGCGTGCCGGACGCGGGCACGCCGGTGCGCGTGTACGTGGGCGCGTTCCAGGACCCCATCGCGCAGGGCGTGCCCAGCGCGTGCGACATCCGCGACGGCTCGGGGCCGTACCACCTCGACGGCGTGCCCGAGGGCGAGTGGTTCCTGCGGGTGGCCGTGGTGGCGGTCCGCGACCTCGACCCGCGCCCGTGGAAGCGCCGCCCGCTGTTCGTCGGGTCCGCCGAGTCGGTCCGGGTGCGGGCGGGCCGGTCGACCGAGGTGGACGTCGACACCCGGCCGGCCCGCCTGCTGGACCTGCCGATCCTGTTGGCGCTGCCCGAGCTGGACAGCCGCACCGTGCCCCTGGCCGACCGGGTCGGGTGACGCGTGCGCCCCGGCCGCTGGTGGTGGGTGCGCGGTCGAGCGGCAGTCGCCGCCCTGTCGGCCCCCACCGCCTCCGGCGCGGTCCTCGGCTGGTGCGCCGGTCGCGGGGTGGGCGCGGCCCTCGGCGCGGTCGCGGGTCTCGCGGTGGCGCTGGGGCTGGTGGTCGCGGTGGACCGCGTCACGGGCGGAAGGCCCGACCGATAGTCCACTGTGGACCGGCGGTCCCGGTCGGCGTTGTGGCCCTGTGGTCGCGGTCGGCGCCGTGGGCCGGCGGTCGCGGTCAGCGCTGCGGGCTCAGGCCGGTCACGGCCAGTCGGAACAGCCGGTCCGCGCGGGCGGCCGGGTCGGCGTGGTGCTCGGTGGCCAGCACGACGCCGACGGCCAGCGTGATCAGGTCCCCGACGGTGACGCCCGCCGCCACCGCGCCGTCCCGCGCGGCGCGGTCCAGCAGGGGGCCCGCCGCCTCCTCCAGCGCCGCCGAGCAGCTGTTCTCGTGCACCGGGTCGGCCTCGGCGCCGTCGTAGGCCAGCGCCGCCGCCAGTCCCCGCGCGTCGACGCAGTAGGCGACGACCTCGCCCAGCCACCCCAGCAGCGCGTCCCGGCTGTCGCCCGCGCCGGTCAGTTCGCGGGCGCGGGCGGCCAGCGCCTCGACCCGCTTCCGGGAGACCGCCTCCAGCAGCGCGCGGCGGGTGGGGAAGTGCCGGCGCACGGTCGCCGAGCCGACCCCGGCGGTGCGGGCGATCTGCTCCAGGGAGGCGGTCGCGCCGCGGGCGGCGACCTCCTCCTCGGCCACGGCGAGGATGCGCGCGTGGTTGCGCACGGCGTCGGCGCGTTGCCGGTCGGGCACGGCGTCACCTCCGGGCTTGCTCAAGTGGCGGGGGCCGCCATATCGTAGCGCCCACCGAAACGGCGGACCCCGCCGTTTAGCGTGTCGAACCCCGAGGAGCACCATGTCCGCAGGTCCCGCGCCCGTCCTGGTCACCGGCGCCACCGGCAAGCAGGGCGGTGCTACCGCTCGTGCCCTGCTCGCCGCCGGGGTGCCCGTCCGCGCCCTGGTACGAGACCCGGCCTCGGACCGGGCCAGGGCGGTGGAGGCGCTCGGCGCCGAACTCGTCACCGGCGACCTCCGCGACCGCGGTTCGGTGGTCCGCGCCGCCGAGGGCGCCCGCGCCGTCTTCTCCGTGCAGATGCCCGCCGCGACCGCGACCGGGTTCGACTTCGCGGGGGAGGTGACCCAGGGCGTCAACCTCGTCGAGGGCGCGCGGGCGGCGGGCGTGCCGCAGTTCGTGCACACGTCCGTCAGCGGTGCCGGTCAGCACACCGAGGCCCCCGGCTGGGCCGAGGGCCGCTGGGCGTCGATGGGTCCCACCCTGAACGCCAAGAGCGCCGTCCAGGACAGCGTGCGCGCGGCCGGCTTCCCCCGGTGGACGATCCTCAAGCCGGGGTTCTTCATGGAGAACCTCCTGCCGTCCGCCGCGTTCCTGTTCCCGCGCGGCGTCGAGGGCGGCCTGGTGAGCGTGCTGAAGCCGGGCACCCGGCTCGCCCTCGTCACGGTGGGCGACGTCGGCCGGGCCGCCGCCGCGGCCGTCGCCGAACCGGACCGGTTCCACCGGGTCGAGCTGGAACTGGCGGGCGACCACCTCCCGATGACGGAGATCGCCGAGGTCCTGTCCCGCGCCCTGGGCACCCCGCTGACCGCGCCGGACATGACCGAGGAGGAGGCCCTCGCCGCCGGGATGCCGGCGATGGGCGCCGCGCACGAGTGGATGAACGCGGTCGGCCAGCCGGGTCGCCCGGAGTACGCGAGGGCCCTCGGCATCCCGGTCACCGACCTCGACACCTGGGCCCGGGAGCACGTCAGGGCGGACGTCCGCCGACCCTGACGCGTCAGGGGGCGGCCTCCGGGCCGCACCGCATCCAGCTCCCGATCCGCCGCGCCGCGGCCATGCTCGCCCACGACGTGACGTCGATCAGCGCCCGGTCCTCGGGCGAGACCGCCCGGAAGCCGTCGACCACGCCCT
>NZ_JBPKJK010000161.1:0-20079 GCF_051756985.1 Saccharothrix sabaoui | reverse complement strand
AACACCGTGTCCCTCGTCGACATCGACACGCGCGTCAGCACCGGCCACGACGCCACCACGTTCACCGCCACGGTCGGCATCGAGAGATCGGCCGCTGACGTTCCCGACACCGACGGCGGAAACCCAGGTCAGGAACTGGAAGACCGGGCAGTGCGGCTCAAGCGCCTGATCAACACAGCGCCCACCTACACCGCGGCCTTGTCCTGGTGGACCGGCTTTGCCGTGCGCAGGACAGCGCGCGTGCCCGACACGCGTCGTGAGGTGAACCCGTTGGAGGCCAAGCTGCTCGATGTCCCGCGCGGTACTCGCGTCACCGTGCGCGACGGCTTTCTGGTGCCCGCCACGGGTGATCCAGCCGTTCGCCTGGCCGCGGTGACGGCACTGGTGTACGAGCCGGCGTTGGGCCTGGGCATCGACGGGCAAGCCGTGCTGCGGCAGGGCGGCGTCGCGTTGGGTGAGTTGCTCGGTGCGGCGGTGCAGCGTGCCACCCAATTCACCGTCCGTGTCGATGGACCGCCGCACGCTGATGCCCCGGCGTTGTACTCGCAGGCACGTCTGCTCGTGGCGGGACGTCCGGTCGCGGTGGTGACCGAGACGACCTACTGGTGGCCACTGCTGCGGCGGGCACCCGCCACCGTGCCGCAGTACACCCAGGCTTCCCCGTGGACGGCGCGGTCGTGACCACGCTGCTCTGGAGCTGAGCATGATGTGCGCCGCACACCTAGTGACAGCGCCGTTGGTGGCTGCTGATCGGCGCAGCGTCGAGGCGATGCTGGACCGGTGCTCCGACTGCACCGTGCTGGACCGGTGCGGCGGAGGTTCCCCGGACACCGCCCGCCTCTACCTGCGGTCGCTGCCCGACCGGTCCCGGCAGACCACCGTGGCCGGTTGGCATGGTCATCTGCTCGTCGGGATGGCCACCGCAGTGCACGACGACGACGGCAGTGAGCTGGCGATCCTGGTCGAGGATGCCTGGCAGCGCCGAGGGGTCGGCACGGCGCTGATGAGCCGGTTGCTGGCCGACACCGCAGGGCGATTGGCCGTGCGTGCGCAGGTAGCCGTCACCAACACCGCTGCTCTTGCCCTGCTGCGTCGCGTCGCCCCGACGGCGCGTCTCGGCGCGCCCGACGCGGGCGTGATCGAGGTCGAGTTCACCCACGCCCCCCATGACCGCATGAGGAGCACGTCGTGGCAGCCGACCGGTCCAGGCGCACGCCCGAACGCATGATCACACAGAACGCCTATCTCCGCCCGCACGGGATCTTCACCTTCTCCATCCCGGCACTGGTGGGCAGGTTCGACGACGGAACCCCTTACGTCACGTGCCCGGCAGCCGGTGTCTGTGCGGCCGTGTGCTACGCCCGCACGGGCACGTTCCGCTTCCCGAAGGTGCTGGCCAAACACCAACGCAACCTTCTGCGGATCAAGAACGACCTTCCACAGTGGAAGGATGACATGCTCGCGGAACTCGCCGCGCCGCGTCTGCGCGGAGGCAAGTACCTCAGAGTTCACGATGCCGGCGACTTCTTCAGCGACCTCTACCTGGCGGCCTGGCTGGACATCGCCCGCGCCACGCCGGATGTGACGTTCTACTCGTATACCAAGGAAGTAGCACGGTTCAAGAGGTTGGTGGAGCCGGACCCACCTGCGAACTGGCTGTGGGTCTACTCCTATGGAGGGAAGGAAGACCACCTCATCGAATCGGGCGACCGGGTCGCGGACGTGTTCCCCAGCGAGGAAGCGATCACCGCCGCGGGCTTCCACTCCAATGCCGCATCGGACCTGTTGGCGGTGCTCGGACCCTCACCGGTCGGCATGACCCAGAACAACCACCCGCACCTGCGTCGCCGCATCGGCGACAGGACCTTCCGGGAGTGGCAGGCGCAGAAGTCGGCACACCGACTGGGCCCTGGCCGACTGGGGGCGCGACCTCACTGGCTACACGTCGCGCAGCCTGGGCTACCGGCACATCCGGAACTCGATCCGACCGCGGAGCGCAGCGATGACCGGTGACCCGTCCGGGACGGCCCGACCCGCCTCCGCGCCCGCGACTGGTGGTCGCGACTCCTACCTGGAGCGCTGCCTGCGGGTGCTGGAGGCCATCGCTCCCCAACCTGCACCGTTGACCTTGGCCCGGATCAGCGAACTCGGCGGCCTTCCGCTGAGCACGGTCCACCGTCTCGTCCGCACCTTGGAGGACTGCGGTGCCGTGGAACGGGTGGGCCGCCGATACCGGATCGGCGGGCGACTGGTGGCGATCACCGCTCACGTCACATCCGAGCGGCTCGGCCGAAGGAGCTGACCGGCTGTCGCGCGATTGCTTCGACGACTTCGCCTTGACGCGCTCATGGTGGACGGGGTGTGCGGGAACCGGCCTTGAGTTCCCGCACACCCCGTCTTTTCGACACATGAAATATGTCGCCAGTGCGAGCGGTCGATTGTCCGTCTACGCCCCCACGGCTCGACGAACAATCAACCGCCCGCATCCCTGACGGTGCGCATCCCCGACTGCGCACCGACCACATCATGGCACGTCAAGAGCTTGTCCGCATCGCATAAGAGTCGAGTCAGGAGGTTTTCATTCAGCGACAACCCTTTTCCCGATCTACGGGAAAAACGCTTCTCGCGAGCGGGTGGGGGGTTATGGTGCCTGTATCGCGCCGCGCATCCGGGATTGTGGCGAAGTAGCGCCGCGATGTTCACAGGGGGTTTCATGTGCGCTTTCATCACGAGGCTGTCGGCCGTCCGGAGGGCGGATCATGGCCGGTGATCTGCTGTGGCAGTTGATGGCAGGAAAGAATCACCGCGCTGCCCGCGCCCGCTGGAACGCGAAACGCACCGGGAAGACCACTCGGGCGGACGACGCGGCGGTCGCCGCTGGCGACAGGCCAGGACATGCGGCCACCGGACCAATGGCACCGCCGGTGGATGCTCGACACCGGCCGCCCCCATGGACGGCCACGACACCCGGCAGTCCCGCACCAACCTGGCCAGTGCCGGTGCCCGGTGTCGCTCCACAGTGGGGGCCACCGTCCCCACAGTCGTCAGGGCCGTCCCCGACGCCGCAGGCCGATACCACGCTGGCACGACGCTCACCCTCGCCGCGCCGGACCGCCTTCGACGTGGTCGACGGTGTCCGCGAACCGTGGTGGACGCGGGCGCGGCGACTGGTGGCGCTGACCGCGATCACGGTGCTCACGGTCCTGGGTGCGGTCGATGTGACCGTCACCGTGGCGGGGTGGCTGCGCCCGTCGACGTCGACCTCGACCTCCGGTGTTGCCGATGAGGTGATTGATGGGGTCGCCGAGGGTGTGGCGGTGGACTATCTGTCGTGGGATGCCCGGGAACGGGAGCGTCGCGAGCAGGTGCTGCGGCGGTGGGCGTTGCCGGGGCGCGAGGTCGACGGTTGGGACGGGCACGGGCGTCAGTCCGCCGACAGCGCCACCGTGCTCGGCCGTGTCAGACAAGGCGACGAGCAGGCCGTGGTGACCGTGCGGGCACGGGTCGTGCCCTACGCTCCGGACGAGGACCCGGAGTCGTCGGAACAGACACCGACGCCACCGCCCCCCGAGCAGTCCGGTTCTTCATCGCCCACCGCCGGCTCCGGTATCCCGGCTGCGGAGCCCGCACCGACGGACCTTCCGGGTTGGCGGGCCTACCCGGCGCGTTGGCTGGTCGTCGCGATACCCCTCGCAGAGCACGACGGCCACCTGCTCTTGACCGCGCCTCCGGCCCTGATCGGCGAGCCCGGCACCGCGGCCCCCGAATCCGTGCCCCCAGATCAGACGGTGTCCGACGACCGGTTCACCCGCGACACCCGCGCGGCCGTGCAGAGCTTCATGGACGCCTTCGCCACCGGCGACCTCGACTTCGTCCGGGCCCCGCGCGCACGGATCGCCTCCCTCCAGCGCGCGGCGACGCTCGTGGAGTTGCGGCAGTGGCGGGGCATGCAGGCACCGCCGGGTGCGCCGCCCGACCAGCGCGTGGGTGTGGCGACGGCGGTGTGGCGCGTGGCGGAGAACGCCGGGCAGTTGACCTGTACCTACCGCTTGAGCCTGCACCGCCAGGACGACCGCTGGCTGTTGGCGGGCATCGACATCGACACCGGGAAAGCACCGTGATGAACACCGCGACGACCATCGTGAGCGCGCTGGAACTGGCGCAGACCCAACCGTTGCAACAGGTGAACCTGGACGGCATCAAGCAGGCGATCTTCACGTTGCTGGGCGTGCTGCTGATGATCGTGCTGGGCGTGCGGGCCTTCTGGTCGTACATGGAGGACAAGCCGGGCAGGATGATGGCGCAGATCCTGGGTGCCATGGCGTGCGGGGTGTTCATCTTCTTCCCGGACACCGCCGAGAACATCCTCAAGGGCGTCATCCAGTCGGTGTTCGGGGGCACGACATGAGGCTGCCCACCGACACCGTCCACTTGAAACTCCAGACCCGCCAATACGAGCTGTTCGGCCGGTCCCTGGGCCGTGGTGTGGAACGGCGAATCCTGTTGATCGGGGCGGTCAGCGTCGCCCTGTGGTGGGCGGTGTTGCTCCTGCTGGGCATGCCGATCCTGCACCGCCTCTCGCCACTGGTGTTCCTCGTGCCGCCGGTGGTGTTCGTGCTCTACGGCACACGGCGCGACGACACCGGCCGGATGATGCTCGCCGCCTGGCGCGACTGGGCGCAGTTCCGGATGCCGCCCCGCAGGGCGGCGATCGGCAACCCGCTGCTGGACATCACCGGCCACCGGCCCCATGCGATTCGACTGCTGGTCACCACCCGCCTCGTCACCTCGACACCCGACGCCGGAAAGAAAGGTGGCGCAGCATGACGCGCAGGACACGACATGCGGCACGCCGGATCACCGGCCCGCCCGTCGCGCCACTGCTGATCCTGGACGGCATCGAGGTCACCGACGACGCGGTGTGGACGTGGGCGCAGGTCCCTGACGGCTCCACCGAACTGATGGAGGACGGCGAGTTGGAGTCCGCGACCTGGGCCACGGCCGCCGCGATGCACACACTGCTGCCGGTCGACGCCGAGTACCACCTCAAGATCATGTGGACGCGGTACTCCGACGAGGACTACCGCGAAAGCTGGAAGTCCACGTCCGGGGTCCGCGCGCCGGGTGCGGACTACTACATCGAGCTGGGCGCACACCGCATCGCCCGCAACAGCGACGTGGGGCACTTCCGCCGCCGAATCGTGCTGCTCGGCGTCCGCTGGCCCACCCGCAACACCACCTCGCCCTGGGAACGCCGCCGACAGACGGTCGCCGCCCAGCTCCGCTCCCGGGCCGGGATGCTGCGCGACGCCCACGACCGCGTCGAGGAACTGCGGCCCACCGTGAAGCGGTGGTTCGGCCAGGTGCGCGACAGCCCTCTTCGCGGTGCCCCGGCGCCAGCTGCGACGATCGCCTGGGCCTACGCCCGTGAGCTGCGCCGCACCGCCGACCTCGCCCCGGTCGACGACGGCGAGCTGTCCGGCGCGCGGCTGGTGTCGCTGATGCACGGCGCGGTCGTCCCCAGCCCCGACGGCGGCCACGTGACCACCAGGGACGCCGCCACCGGCGCCACCCGGCAGGTGGCGGTGCTGGTGCCCGCGGTCAACGGCTTCCCGGCCGACGAGCTGGAGATCCCCGGCGGGGAGTGGCTGGCCTTGTTGACCGAGCTGACCGACGTGGAGGCGTCGGTGCGCGGGGTCAACCACGGCCGCACCGGGTCGCTGGCGCTGCTGCGCACCGGCCGCAAGTGGACCCGGTCGCAGTCGCTGGAGGCCGGTGAGGCGGGCACCGTCCCGCCGGAGGAGATCGACGAGGCCGAACTCGCCCTCGCCGAACGCGACCGGGAGGTGCGGCGGCGCGTCGACGTGCTGGCGACCTCGCACCCGCGGTGGGTGGTGCACGCCGAGACCGTCGAGGAGCTGACCGACCGCATCGAGGCGCTGCGCCGCCGCTACACCGGCATCGTCGCCTTGGAGTTGGCGCCCAGCATCCAGGACCTGTTGTGGAAGGAGCTGCTGCCGGGCGACCGGGTGCGGGTGCCGGAGTTCGGGCAGGTCCAGCCGATGCGCACGCTGGCCGGCTCGTGGTTTCACGGCGGCTCGGCGGTCGGCGACGCCAGCGGTCCCTACATCGGCGGCAACCTCGGCGCGACGCCCGGACCGGTGCGGCTGCACCTGGTCTCGCGCACCGCCGACGACCGGCGGATGCCCACGACGATGTCGTTCACCGGCCGCTCGGGCTCCGGCAAGTCGACAGCGGTGATGCTGACGGTGCTCGCCGCGTTGGCCGAGGGCGCCTGGTGCCTGCTGGCCGACCCCAAGGGCGACCTGGCCGGCATCGTGGAGGTCGCCGACCGCGTCCTGGGTGTCCCGGTGCAGGTCGTCGACGTCACCGCGGCGGACGCGGCCGGGTCGATGGACCCGATGCGGTGGGCGCCCACCGCCGACGAGGCCCGCGCCCTGACTCTCGATGCCCTGCTGGGCGTGCTCAGCGGCGAGGACCGGCGAGGCACCGAGGCGGTGCTGGAGTCCGCGATCGACCGGGTCTTGGCCCGCCCCCGGGAGCTGTGGTCGGCCACCGCGGTGATCGGCGAACTCGTCGCCACCCCCGGCGACACGCAGGCCGCGCAGGCGGCGCGGACGCTGGGCGAGACGCTGTCGGTGCGCTCCCGTCAGTCCGACGTGCGCGCCGTGCTGGGCACCCCGGCGTCCGGTGCCGCGCCGATGCTGTCCGGCCGCGGTCTGGTCTACCTACGTCTGGACGGCCTGGGCTTGCCGCAGCCCGGCAGCGTGGCGGAGCAGTGGACGGTGTCGCAGCGCTGCGCCATGACCACCTTCCGGACCTCCACGGCCTACGCGCTGATGCAATCGCGCCACGTACGGGAGCTGATCAAGTTGGTCGCGTTGACCGAGCTGCACCGCATCACCGCCTACCCGGAAGGTCGGTCGCTGGTGCAGTGGCTGGCCCGCACCGGGCGCGCGCTCAAGACCTACCTGCTGCTGGACTCCCAATCAGCGGTCGAGATGGCCGCCATCGAGGGCCTGGTCGAGCAGTTGGTCATGAGCGCGGCGTTCGAGGCGTTGGGCCAGGAGGAACAGCGCGCCCAGGCCGTGCTGCTGCACCGGCCCGACGCCGGTCCGCGGTTGCGTCAGGCGCAGGGCATGTTGGGGCCGGGCGAGTGCGTGATGCGCGATCGGCACAACCGGCTCGGGCTGGTGGCCTTCGACCGGCTGACGGAGTGGATCGCCGACACCCTGTCCACCGACGCGGCCGAGGATTCCGCCGACCTCTACGCCTACGACACCGACGGCGAACAGAGCGGAAGCGAGTCCCCGGATGCCCGCCTGGTCGCGGCGTCGGCTGACGCCGCGAAGTCCGACAACGCGGCGGCGGAGGACGCGGTCGGTGAACAGCAGCAAGCCGATTACCAGGAGCGTGCCCGGTGATCGCCACCTCGCCGTTGGGGCCGTCAGCTGCCCAGCGCCGCGCTGGCCTGATCGCGTCGGTGGTGTCCGCAGCGGCACTGGCGGGCCTGACGACCATCGCCGTGTCGTGGCCCGAGTCGATGTCCTCGGCAGACGCGGTGCCACTGGATCTCGGTGATCCGGTCTCGGTCGCGCTGGCCTTCGCGCAGCGCCACCAGGCACTGGACCCGGACGCCTGCTGGCTCGCAACACCACGGTGGCGTGCTCAGCTCGGCCGCGCAGCGCGCTGCCTGCCCGCCGGTCACCGGCCACGACCGGAGGTCCGGCTGCTCGGGGAGAGCAGGTCCGCCGGGTCCGTTGCCGCGGTGGTCGAAGTCCGTGCGCAAGGCGACGCACCCCGGCAGGTCACGGTCGGCTTGGCCCTGGTTGACGACGGGTGGTTGGTCGACTCGATGGCACCTGAGCCCGTGGAGGAGCCATGAAGGGACATGTTCTCGCTCGACTGGCCGGCTTCGGGCGCGACAGGGGCTCGCAGGCGCTGCTGGTGGTAAGCCTGGTGCGCGAACGCGCCCCGCGCCCGCTGCGGTGGCTGTGGAACCGACCCGAGCGGATGATGACCCTGGCCTGGCTGGTCGGGCTGCTCGTCGCCGGCCACGCGCGCAGCGCGGTGGCCGACGATGTGATCACCGGCCCGGACCTGGCCGGTGGCGGCCCGAAGACGCTGTTCGAGACGTACTCGTTCTACGACTACGCCATCACGGTCAAACCGGATGACTCGGCATCGGGCTGGCTGGATCTGGCATTGCCCGTGTACCAGATCATCGGCGTGATCACGCTGCTGCTGATGTGGCTCGTGCTCGGCGTGCTGGAAGGCGCGCTGACGCTGCTGGAGTGGCTGCTCAACCTCACCCTCTACGCCGAGTCCAGCAATAAGATCGACCAAGCAGTGAATATGGTCGCCTACCACGTGTTCTGGCCGTTGATCATGGCCACCGTGGCGATCGGCGCGGTCATGACCTACGCCCGATGGCGCGGCGAGGGCCGAGGCTTCGCCACCGACCTGGGCTGGGTCATCGCCACCGCCGCGACCGCCATGCTGTTCGCCTCAGGCCCCTCCACCGTGATGACCACCGTGGACGGGGCCCGGCAGCAGATCGCCGACGGGGTCATCGCCGGATCGACCCAGTTCGTGACCACCACGAACAACCCGACCGGATTTCCCGCCCCGGCGATCGCCGACGCAAGTCCGCACGCGGGTACCCGCCGACTGGTCGACAGCATGTGGTCCAACTTCGGTGCCACACCATGGTGCCTGGCGCACTTCGGTTCCCTTGACGTGTGCGGCAAGGCCGGTCACCACGCGCTGGCTAATGACGACACGTGGAAGCGATGGATGGAGATCCTCGACGACCAGGGCTCGGTCGAGGAGTTCGGCGCCTACGGCGACTACATCCGCGGCCAGGACCCGGCACGGCTGGGCATCGTGCTGCTGCTCGCGCTATTGGTGATGCCCCTGGCGTTGCTGTTGGTGCGCTTAATCGTGGCCGGACTCAACGCGTCGGTTGGACTGCTGCTCGCCTTGGTGGCGGGACTGGTATTCCTGACGTTGTGGCCCATACCCGGCTGGCCTCGCGCGGCCGGTACCCGCTACGTGATTTACACCTTCGGCCGAAGCCTGCAAGCGCTGACCATCACCACGACGGTGTCCGGCGTGACCGTCACCTCCACCGTCATCGTCACCCTCGCCGGTCAGCACGGCTTCTTCATCGTCACGGTGCTCAACATCGCCCTGCTGACCTCGGCGGTGCAGATGCAGTCCTGGGTGGACTCGCTGACCGGCGGCGAAGGAGCCCGCACGATGGGCGTCGGCTCGGCGTTGATCGCGCGGTCGGTGGCGCGGACAGCGTTCAAGGCCGTCGGCGGTATCGCCCGCGTCGCCGCCGGAGCAGCGCGAGTGGCCGGTGGAGCAGCGGTCGGCGGAGTCGGCCTGGCCGTCGCCGCGACCCGCACCGCGGGCAACCAGCTCAGATCGACGGCGACCAAGGCAGCGGACATCGACCGCGGACCGGTGCAGGCCACCGCCACCCGCATCACCCCGTCCACCGACGTGCAGCCCTACGGGCCGGGGCGAGATGGACGGCGGGCACGCCCGCACGGGACCGGTGCGACCACCTCGATTACTGCCGGACCTGCCCTGGCAGTAAGGGAGAAGCCTGTCCCGCGTCCCGATCCCGAGGCACGCAGGGGTGCGACATTCGACGCCGAACAGGCCACCGCGGTCGGCCCACGCCGTTGGATTGCACCACCCGGCGGAACCGGCACCACGCAAGCGGTCGGTGACACGCGTCGGGTGTGGGTCGTTCCGCCCGGCGGGCGGGGACTCGCACCGCCCGACAAGACCCCGCCGCCCCCCGCCCGCAACCGCCGGGGCGTCCACCGGATCACCACGGCACGACCACGACCCGCGCGACGCCTGACGCGCTCCCCAGAGCAGGGCGGCTCGGATCCGGCACCGCCGACACCGCCGCGCCACACACCCGGACAGCGACGTAGCGACACCGAGTCCGGCTGATCAACGAAGGGAGGAGCACAGGTGACACGCTTCGACGCGCACCATGACGACTCCGAGCCCCATGAGGCCGCGATCCCCGCGGCCGAACAGCCCGAGGGCGATGCCGATCGTCCATCACGAGTCGCCCGCGAGGTGAGCCGCGCGCTCTGGGGACGTGACCTGCTCGGTCCCCGACCGGGATGGTGGCTGTGGGGCGCGAAGGCCCGAGCCCGCGCGCACCGACGTCGCGAGCTGCGCGAGGCTGGTGCGCAGCGCCGCGCCGAGCTGCACCACCAGTTCACCCGAGGACACGCCCGGGGCGTGGGCGACGTTCGCATGCCGTGGCGGCCCGTGCCGATCCGCCGCAACATCGCCGCCATCACCGGCGTGATCACCGTGATCGCCGCGGTGGTGGGTCTTGCGTGGTCGGCGGACGGGCCGGGCACTGCGGGCAGCGCACCGAGGCAGCCCAGTGAACCGGCGTCGACACCCACCGGGGCCGCGTCCGCCACTTCGATGCCGGTGGTTCAGCCCTCGGGTGCCGCGTCGGCTGCATCGTCGTTGCCAGAACAACCGCCAATCCCGGCATCGGGGGTCGCACCGACAGTGGTCCAACCCCGGACCGGGACGGATCCGGCGACGATCGTCGCCGCCGCCGCTCCCGAAGGACCACCGGCACGTCAGGAACTGGCCGGTCCGGAGAGCGCAGCACGTGCGTGGCTGGCCCGCTGGTGCCCCTTCACCACCACCCACGACCAGTTCGGTGACGCCGAAAAGCGAGCCCGAACGATAATGACCGCTGACGCGTGGTCGCTGTTCGACCCCGCGGGCGATGACCGCGCCGCGCACAGTTGGCAACAGGCCACCGCCGCCGGGGAGTCCGGGACCTGCTCCGCGCCGGTCGCTCAGATCGTGCCCAGCGCGCCCCGAACCTCGGAGCGGGTCGTGGTGCGGGTGACCGCCGACCGGGTTGTCACCACCGCTGGGGGCACTCGGTACGTGGAGTCGGTCTCCTCCACCCGGGTCATGTTGCGGCAGGGCGACGGCACCTGGCGGGTCGACTTGGCCGCCGTGGGCGGCTGAGGGCGATGGTCAAAGGCATCCTCGGCGGCGCAGCCGCCCTGTTCAGCGTGCTGCTGCTGGTCGCGCTGCTCAGCACCGGCGCCCAAGAGGCGACAGCGGCCCCACCACGTGGCGGCTGCACGGTCACCGCCCCGCCGGCCGACCAACCAACCGGGCAGGCAACCGCTCCCGGTGGGCAGCAGCAGGCCACCCTGAGCGCCGACCAGATGGCGGTCGCCCGCACCATCGTCGCCGTCGGCAAGGGACTCGGCATCACCCGGCGCGGCACCGCGATCGCCCTGGCCACGGCCATGCAGGAATCCACCCTGAACCCCGACGCGGTCTCCGGACGCAGCCTCGGGTTGTTCCAGCAGCAGGGCGAGCTGTACGCGAACGTCAACCGGGCCGACCCGGCTGACACCTCTCGCGCGTTCTACGAGCAGCTGTTGGCCCGCGTTCCGAATTACAACGACCCGACCGTCGCGCTGGCCGACGCGGCGCAGACAGTGCAGGCATCCGGTGCCGGAGGCTCCTGGTATGCCCGGTGGGACGGGTGGGCCACCGCGCTGGCCGCCCAGCTCTACGACGGCACCCCCGCGCAAGGCGGCACCGGTGGCGGCATCGTCTGCGCGCCGGGCGGCGGCTCGGGACCGATCCGCGTCATGGTCAGTGGCACCACCATCACTTTGCCCGCCGAAGCCGGGATCCTCGGCACCCTCACCATGCCCAACGAACGAGTCACCACGGTCGTGGCCTCGGCGCTGAGCTACCTGGGCACCCGCTACTCCTGGGGCGGCGGCAACGCAGGCGGCCCCACCGTCGGCATCCGCGACGGCGGCGTCGCCGACGCCCACGGCGACTTCGAGAACGTCGGCTTCGACTGCTCCGGCCTGATGGTCTACGCCTTCGCCCAGATCGGCGTCACCCTGCCACGGGTCTCCCAGCATCAGCAGCAGTTCGGCCGCTCCCTGCCCTGGGAGCAAGCTCAACCCGGAGACATGCTGTTCTGGGGACGCCCGGCCACCCACGTGGCGCTCTACCTGGGCACGCTCAACGGCGTCCACTACATGGTCGAGGCACCCCAGAGCGGCGACGTCGTCAAAGTCAGCCTCGTGCGCACCCGCGTCACGGGATTCGACTCGTCCGCGGTGCGCGCATGGTGATCCCCGGAAGGCACCGCACCACGCTGGAACAACGCCGGCGCCGTGCGGCAGGTCTGCTGCTCGCCCTGACCGGTGCGATCGCGGCCGTGTGGTTGGCCGCAGGGCTGCTCTCCGTGGTCGACGGGCAGGGATGGCGCCCACCCCGGCTCCAACTGCACTCGCCGACGGGCGGTGACGGCGGACTTCTGGGCCTGCCGACCTACCTGCCCCAGTCCTCAAACGCCAGCCCCGACCCGACCGCGACGTCGACAACGGGCATCCCGGCTACGGACCCGACCACGACGCCGGACGAGAACGGATCGCGGTGGCCGGTCACCATCCGGTGGCCGGTGCGCCCGCTGTGGGCGTTCACCGTCGCCCTGCCGCTATGGGCCGCGTGGCTCGCGTTCGTGGTCGCACCCGTGGCCGGATACCGCCGCGAAGGACTGGCCAGCACCCGCGAGGTGCGGCGCACGCTCGGCCGCCGACAGGCCCGCCGCAAAGGCTCTGTGACCTGGCCACGAAGCCGATGGTGGACCCGCCTGACCATGCCCACCACCGCGTTCGGCTACCGACTGGGCCGACCACTGCGCCCATGGGCACCGTGGGTGCCGCTGTGGGCGCACTTCGAGCACAACATCCGCATCCTCGGCCGCACCGGCTGGGGCAAAACCCTGCGCGTGCTGATCCCGATCATCCGCGACCTGCCCGGCGCGGCACTGGTGCTCAGCATCGAACCCGCGGTGTTCACCCACACCGTGCTGGCCCGCCGCCACCGCCCCGCACGCCCGATGCGGGCACCGCTGCGATGGCTGCCGCGCCACCGGCGGATGCGCGAGTACCCGGTCGCAGCAGCGGACTTCTCCGACCCGGCCCACCGGTTCACCGCCGGATTTCCGCAGGTGCGGTGGAACCCGATCGACGGTTGTGCGGACTTCGCCGTGGCCACCCGACGCGCCCACGCCCTGGTCGCCGGCTCCGACACCGCGGGCACCCAACGACGCGGCAGCGAGGACGACGTGTTCTTCCGCAACTCCGCCAGCGAGGTCCTGGCCGCCTGGCTCTATGCGGCGGCGCTGGGCGGCTACGGCCTCGACGAGATCATCCAGTGGCTGTCCGACACCCAGCACACCACCCCACGCCGGGTACTGGCCGAGCACCCGCACGCCGACCGCACCGCCCTGCTCGCGCTGACCACCCACCTGAGCACCCGATCCGACCGCACCACCTCCGGTGTCGAGCGCTACCTCGCGCTCACCATCAACGCGTTGATCAGCAGCGAAGGCCGCGCGTTCTGCGACGTCGATTCAGGCCAGTCATTCGACATGGCCGGGTTCGTCCGCAAGGGCGGCACCGTCTACGTACTGGCCGACCCCGACCGCGTCCACCGGGTACGCCCGCTGCTGTCGTTGTTCACCGCAGAGATGTTCATCGCCGCCCGCACAGCGGCACTCAGCCATCCTGGGGGCAGGATGCCCGTGCCGTTCGTCGCGGTCCTCGACGAGTTGCGGCACAGCGTCGTGGTGCCCAACCTGCCCTACGTCGGCAACACCATGCGCAAACACGGCATCCACTACCTCTACTCGGTGCAGAGCAGCAGCCAGGAAGACGAACTCTACGGCGCCCAAGCCGACGGCCTGCGCGCCTCGGCCAGCGTCACCATCGTCGGCGGACTGGACATGACCGTCGCCCCCGAACTGACCACCAGAGCCGGCAACGCAGCCCTCGTCGAGCGGGCCCGTGAACGGGGCGGCGACCAGGTCACCCGCGTGGACAGCCTCCCGGTCTCCGAGCAGCAGCGCCTGGCCGACGGCCACGCCGTCGTCGCCCCACGCGGCAGTGGCCTGTTCATCGCCTCCGCACCCACGATCCACCAACGCCGCCGGCTGCACCGCCGCATCCACCGCGAGGTCGACGCCGTCGACGCGATCGTGCGCGAAGCACGCAGCCGTGAACACAGCCGCGCCCGAGCAGCCAAGGACGCAGCCGACGCACGAGCCACCTTCAACCAACCCGGAGGCACCCAGCCGTGACCGGCTACCCGACGGATCCCGCCTCGACAACCCTCGAACCGTCTGCCGAGCAGGACGTGGCGGTGTTGCTGGCCCTGCTGGACGACGAACCCGCTGCGGTGCGACGCACGCCGTGGACGTGGGCGGCCCTGTCGCACGAGGAGGCCGCGGCGCTGCGACGGACCGTGCGGCGGTGGGTGGCCGACTACAACCTGGTGCACGCGGTGTCCAGTCGCGAACTCATCCCCGACTGCTGGCCCCAGCACCCCGGCCTCGCCCACGACCTCGCCGTCATGGTCTGGGTCTACTACGACAGCCACCACGACCGCCGAACCACACCTCTGATGGCAGGCGACTATCACCTGCGCTACCTGCCCGGCTTCCGGTCGCGACTCGATCACCTGCTGGGCAGCGACCCTGCCAGCTGCCGGGCGGGCGAGCATCCCGCCTCCTGGCGCACCAGCCCTGGCGAGACCTTTCGTCCAGTCGATCGTCAGCTTGTGGATGTCGGCGGGGGAAACACCGCGTTGCACTTCTCGTTCGGTTTCACCGCCGACAACGGATCGATGAATGCGTCGTCACCTGCATCAGGCATCCAGTCAGCCGGCTACCGCTGACCGCATCGTCGAGCAGAGGGCATCACTCAACAGGCCCGAGGGTGGCAGGCACTTCCGCAGGTGTCAGCGAGGTTGACCACGGACCACTGAGCCACAGCAGCATCATCGGAACCTGCCTCCGCGATGGTCATTTCTGCCAAGAACATCGGCGAGCGGATAATCTGGACCGTCTCGATTGGTCTCGTTCAGTTCGTCGAGTTGCCGTTGGACGCGTTGGGCGTCGGTGTCTCGGCTTTGTTTCCGGTACAGCTCCAGTGCCTCCCGCCAGACCACGCGGACCTGATCGTGTCCGAGAGCGGCGTGGGGATGACCGAGGTTGTCAAGGGTGTCTGCGATCAGGTAGGTGTTGTCGAGAGTGCGGAACAGGGTGAGGGCCTCTCGGTAATGATCGAGGGCCTG
Organism: Saccharothrix sabaoui; assembly: GCF_051756985.1. Taxonomy (NCBI): domain Bacteria; kingdom Bacillati; phylum Actinomycetota; class Actinomycetes; order Pseudonocardiales; family Pseudonocardiaceae; genus Saccharothrix; species Saccharothrix sabaoui. The sequence continues at coordinate 4,872 of NZ_JBPKJK010000161.1, read as the reverse complement.
TTGGTGGTCTCCGGTGCGGTGGGCGATGAACCCCAGGCTGTCCAGGACGGACGCCTCGACTTCGAGGTCATGTTGGTGTCGCAGCAGCGTAAGGGCGGCGCCGCAGTGGTCGCGGGCGGTGTCGAAGTCGCCCAGGCGCGCGGCGTACCAGCCCACCGCATTGAGCGCGATGGCTTCCCGCACCGGATGGCCGAGGGTGCGATGGAGAGCGAGGGCGTGTCGGGCGTGGTTGAGAGCCTGCCGGTCGTCCCCTCGCCGTTCCCAGGCGAGTGCGAGCATCTGGTGGGTGTGTGCCTGTTCGGTGGGATCGCGGTGGCGCACGGCTTGGTCGAGGGCGCGGTTGAGGTGTCCGGCGGCCTCCTCGTGCAGGCCCAACAGCGAGCAGACATTGCCGAGGAGTCGGTGAGTGCGACTGCGGGTGGTGGGCTCGGACAGGTGTTCGGCGGCGTCCAGCGCCATCCGCCACGAGGCGAGCGCATCGCGCAGATGCCCCCGCCGGCGGAAGAAAGTCTCCAGCGTCCAGGCGAAGTGCCAGACGATGTGGTGGTGACCAAGGGCGACTGCGGTGCTTTGGGCGGCGAGGAGGGTGGCGTGTTCGGCCTCCAGCCAGGCCGTCGCGGCTGCGGCGTCGGGCAGCGGGTGCGGGCGGACGCCGGGCGTGGGTGGGTCGGGCCGTACGGGCTGGCGGTGGGGAGCGAGGAGGCGGTCGGCGGTGCGGGCAGTGTGCAGGTGGAAGTCCACCACCCGTACCAGGGCTGTCTCTCGTACGTTGTCGGGCAGGCCGTGGGCAGTGGTGGCCGCGTAGTCGCGGACCAGGTCGTGCATCGCGTACCGGCCACGCGGCCGTCGTTCAATCAGAGACGCCTCCTCCAGAGCAGAGAGGGCCTTTCGCGCGCGGGCCGGGGACAAGCCGGTGAGGGAGACCACGGCCGGCAGGGTGGTGTCGGTTCCGGGAGCGATGCCCAACAGCCCGAACACGGCGCGCTGCGTGTCGGTGAGTTGGCGTAGGGACCAGGACAGCACCTTGGGCAGGCTCGCTGCGGGGTCGGTGTCGTGGTCGAGTGTCTCAAGTCCCAGTTCGCGCAGTTCCGCGGCGGTCTCGGCAAGGGGAATGGCGGGGCGGGTGGCGGCGATGCGGGCGGTGATCGACAGGGCCAGCGGGTAGCCTCCGCACAACTCGATCAGATCCTCGACGGCGTCGGGTTCGGCGGCAACGCGGTCGCTGCCGACGCGCGTGGCCAGCAGGGCGTGTGCCTCGTCCTTGGTGAGGACACCCAGGGTGAGGTGACGGACGCCGTGCCGGTCGATCAGGGAGGCGAGCCGGTGGCGGCCGGTGACCAGCACGGTGCAGGTCGGGCTGCCAGGCAGCAGCGGAACGACCTGATCGGCGGTTGCCGCGTTGTCCAGCACGACCAGCATCCGCCTGCCCGCGACCAGGCTCCGGTACAACGCAGCCTGCGCGTCCAGGTCCGGTGGGATGCGTCTGGGATCGACGCCGAGGGCGTCAAGGAACCCGCGCACCGCCGCCGCCGGGGCTACCGGGTCGCTCGCAGGACTGAACCCCCGCAGATCCACGAATAACTGACCGTCGGGAAAGCGGTGCAGGTTGCGGTGCGCCCAGGCCAACGCCAACCAGGTCTTGCCGATTCCTCCCGCTCCGCCGATCGCCGAGACCATCACCGTCGCACCTACGACGGGTAGTTCGGTGCAGGTCGGTCCCGGCAGGGCGGTGCCCGCGCTAATCGGTGCGGCGGTGGTCAAAGCATGGTCCAGCTCGATCAGGTCTGCTGCCCGCCCAGCGAACAGCCCGGGCGCGGCGGGCAGCTGCCGCGGTATCACCCGCGCCGGTGGAGAAGGTGCCGCGTGCAGGTGCACATCGCCGTGAATTGCGCCGGCTTGCACTACGCCGCCCGCATGACCTGATGCCGTGTTATGCACCTCAAGTCCGTGTCGTGCGCGGGACGCATCAGGCTCTTGGGACTGCTGCGGCTCGGGTGCCACCACCTCGAACACCTCCTCGGCCTGGTCGGCAAGTCGCAGCGTCGCACCGCGGTCACCTGATACCGGCCAGCGCTGGCGAAGTTCACCCGACCGCTCGAACCCGCTCCACAGAGAGACGGGCATCATCGGCGACACCTCACCGCGACCCGCTCGTCGTGAGCGGAGTGCGCTGTCTGTTTGCCTGTTACTGGTCACCGGGATGGGGTTCGATCTCACGGCCTGGTTGTGGCGGTTCGGGGTCGTCGAGGTGAGGTTGGTGATCGGCGGCCGGCTCCAGTGCGCGGCTGGCTCGATCGTGCGCGGGGACCAGTTCCGTGTGACGTTCCTGTCGTTCCCGATCGCGGACGTCCTTGGGCTGATTCGCGCGCAGCTCGACTTCGTTGCGCAGGCCGTCGATGCGCCTGGTGAGGTGGTGGTGTTCGGCGGCGAGGCGTTCGGCGCGGTCCTGCGCGATGGTGAGGGCGTCGAGGTCGCGCTGGTGGGCTCTGGGACGTGCGTGTTCGTGGTCTTTCTCGGCAGCGTTGGCACGAACGAGGGTGTGGTGGCGTTGCTCGGGTGGCCCGGTGCGCTCGTGCAGTCGGGCCGCTTGAGCAGCCAGGTCACGGGCGTGCCCCTGTGCCTGTTCCTCCATCTCGATGTGGCGTTCGACCTGCTTGGATAGCTCGGCGCGGCGTGTGCGGGCCAGCGGGCCGAGGGTGTCGAGGGTGTGTTGCGCGTGGGCGCGGTCGGCCGCTGCGTTCTCCGCGCGATCCAAGGCCGCGCGCCAGCGTGTTTCGAGGTCGTCGGCTTGACGCACCAGCTCGGCCTGCTCGCGGAGCCGGTGTAGGTGCTCGTCGAGCGCCCGCACGGCCGGACCGGCCTGGGCGTCGACCTCGATCCGCAGTTCGTCGGCCTGCCGGCGCGCTTCGTTGAGAGCGCGGTCGAGGGTGGCGAGGCGCTGTTGCCCGTCCGCGAGCAGGCGACGGAGGTGCTCGTCGTCGTGACGGCCGTGTTCGCGCTGCGCCCAGTGCCGTGCCCTCCGCGCTTCGGGCTGTCGAGTTTCCGGCTGGCGGGCGGAAGCACCCGCAGTGGTCTCGGCAGGTTCGGTCTGCTGCTGTGCAGCGCGCTGGAAGGCGGCGGTGGCCAACGCCGAGGGGTTCTTAACCCTCCTGCCGCTGACCTCGGTGGGCGAGATCTGACGCAGCGCGGCGTGCACGTCGACACCGGCTTCGATGGCTTGCTCGATCCGCTGCGCCAGTGCGCCGAACGCGTGCCCACCGGCGACGAGGTCGACGACCTCGGGATGGTCGGGCCACGCCTGACGCAGGTGTTCGAGGGCGATGCGTCGGCGGTGGCGCTCCGCAGCTGCCCGGTCGCTGCCCCGCTGCGCCTTGTCGGCCTCCCACTGGTGGGCGCCGGCGGTGCGCTTGATGAAGTAGGCGGTGAGGCGGGCCGGGTCCTCGACGTTGTCGTGGCCGACCTTGGCCAGCGGGACGCGTGCCAGCAGGGTGCGGGCGTCCAGTCCGCCGACGGCTTGCCGGTCGAGTTGGCGGACGACGGCGTCGAACGTGGAGCTGGTGATGACCGCTTCGGCCAGTTCGGGGCGTGCGGTCCAGGTCTCGCGCACCAGGTCGGCGACCTGGTCGCGCATGAGTTGCCACTGGTGTCGGCGTTCGGCCTGCTCGTGTGCGGCGTCGACGCGGCCGTCGGCGAGGCGTTCGGCGGCGTCGCGCACGGCCCACGCGGTGAACGCCGCGGGGTCGGTAACCGCGTCGGAGGCGACGGTGCGCAGCGGTACCCGGGCCAGCACCTCGCGCACGTCGAGTGCCGAGTTCTCGACCTCGGCCAGGCTTCGGACCACGGTGGTGAACGCGGCGGCGGAGATAAGGCGCTCCACCAGGTCGGGCTCGTGGCGCCACACCTCGCGTAGCAGCGTCGCCGCACGGTCACGCGATCGCTGGTCCCGCTGTGCGCGTTCGGCGCGTGCCTGCTTGGCTTCGGCGCTGTGCTCGGCGCGCTCCTCACGGCGGCGGACGGCTTCGCGTTCGGCTGCTTCGGCGTCGCGGGCGTGCTGCTCGCGGGTCTGGGCGTCGGTGAGGTCGCGGAACTCGGCAAGCCCGAGTTGGACGACGACGGGGACGTCGTCGGGTGAGGTTTCGGTGGCGCGGGCGCGTCGGGCGAGCTTCTCGACGGCGCGTTCCATTCGCTCCGCGCGGGTGCGCGGTTCGGGCCGATCGGTGGCTTCGCGTTCGGTGTCGAGGGCGTCGAGTGGGGCGAAGAGGTGGACCGCGCTGCGGTGGCGGCTGGTGGCGACGTGGGCGGCGGGGTTGTCTGCTCCGGCGGCGTGGAACAGCACCGTGCCGCCGGACCACTCGCCGTCGGGTCCGCGCCACTGATCTCCGACGGTCAGCCCTTCGGACTTGTGCACGGTCATGGCGTAGCCGAGGGAGACCCCGCCGCGGGCGATGTACTCCGGGGTGAGTCTGCCCAGGCGGGTGGTGCGGCCGTCGGCGGCGTCCTCCTGCCATTCGACGGTGAGGGTGCCGTCGTCGGCGATGGCGGTGACGACGGCACGGTAGCCGTTGAGGACATCGGTGTCGGCCAGCGTCCGCCGCTGTACGGCGTTGATGCGCATCAGCACGTGATCGCCGACGTGGAAGCGGATCTCGCCACCCCTGCGCGAGGCGTAGGTGCGGCCGGGGCCGAGTTCGCCGTCGGCCAGGCGCAGGGCCTGAGCGCCGTGGTTGAGCCGGTCGACCATGTCGCGGGTGGCGCTGAGCATGACCAGACCGCGGATCTCGGTGTGCGGATCGGGTGCTCCGACGCGCATCCGCGCCCAGCCGGCGAGCATGGCGGCGGTCGCTTCGGAGGTGGTGTCGGTGGCCACCAGCC
>NZ_JBPKJK010000160.1:0-20139 GCF_051756985.1 Saccharothrix sabaoui | reverse complement strand
TGAGCGTTGGACTCTCGGGGCCCGGGCGTTGGACTCTCGGGGGTGGGTCAGGTGGTGCCTATGCCGTCCCAGACGGCGGTCGAGCCGCTGTGGCCGATGCGGACCACCTGCACGGTGGCGGCGGCGCCGGCGGCGACGACGAGCACGCTGACGACCACCGCGATCCGCCGCCACGTCCTGGGCACGGGCGTCGTGCTCTCCGTCGCCGCGGTGCGCTCCCGGTCGGCGAGCCGGCCCGCGACCACCAGCGCCACGACCACCACGCCGAACCCGAGCGCGAACGGCAGCAGGTCGTTGCCCAGCTCCGCGTGCCGCTCGATCAGCGGGTTGCCGAGGCTCGCCAGCCTCGCGTGGAGCTGGTCACCGGACGCCTGGGCCAGCGGCACCGAGCCCACGCCGAGCAGCGTCACGCCGAGCAGGGGCCACGCGTACTTCTTCCGCCACCGCGGCACGACGGCCGCCGCGACCGCCCCCGCCGCCGCCAGCGGGAGCAGCACCACCACCGCGTGGACCAGCAACGGGTGCGTCGGGAGACCGAAGAACGTCACCAGGTCGTCTGCGAGTGCCATGCGTCTCCCTACGCCGGTGGGCCTTCCCCGGGTTCAGCGCAATAGGGTAGTGCCGTGCTGAGGACCGATGGCAGGAACGACGACGTGCTGCGCGACATCCGGATCACCCGCGGCTTCCAGCAGTGGCCCGCGGGATCGGTGTTGATCGAGTTCGGGAACACCCGCGTGCTGTGCGCGGCCAGCGTCACCGAGGGCGTGCCGCGGTGGCGGTCCGGTTCCGGCCTCGGCTGGGTGACCGCCGAGTACGCGATGCTGCCGTCGGCGACGCACAGCCGCAGCGACCGGGAGTCGGTGAAGGGCCGGATCGGTGGCCGCACGCACGAGATCAGCCGCCTGATCGGGCGTTCCCTGCGGGCGTGCATCGACCTGGCCTCGCTGGGCGAGAACACCATCGTGATCGACTGCGACGTGATCCAGGCCGACGGCGGCACCCGCACCGCGGCGATCACCGGCGCGTACGTGGCCCTGGCCGACGCCGTCACGTGGCTGGGCGCGGCCGGCCGCCTCGCCGACCCTCAGCCGCTGTCCTGCGCGGTGTCGGCCGTCTCGGTCGGCGTGGTCGACGGCCGGGTGCGCCTCGACCTGCCGTACGAGGAGGACTCGCGCGCCGAGGTCGACATGAACGTCGTCGCGACCGACGCGGGCACCCTGATCGAGGTGCAGGGCACCGGCGAGGGCGCCACGTTCGCCCGCTCGACCCTGGACAAGATGCTCGACCTGGCGCTGGCGGGCTGCGCCGAGCTGAACCGCGTGCAGGCCGAGGCGCTGGCCCTGCCCTACCCCGGCGTGCTGCCCGAGCCGAAGGCGAAGAAGAAGTGAAGCTGCTGCTGGCGTCGCGCAACAAGAAGAAGCTCGGCGAGCTGCGCCGCATCCTGCTCGCCGAGGGCCTCGACGGCATCGAGGTCGTCGGCCTGGACGACGTGCCCGAGTTCCCGGAGGCCCCGGAGACCGACCCGACGTTCGAGGGCAACGCCCTGGCCAAGGCGCGGGACGCGTACCGGGCCACCGGCCTGCCGTCGGTCGCGGACGACTCGGGCATCGCGATCGACGCCCTCAACGGCATGCCCGGCGTCCTGTCGGCGCGCTGGTCCGGCGCGCACGGCGACGACGAGGCCAACACGCGGCTGGTCCTGGGCCAGCTGCGCGACGTCCCGGACGAGCGCCGCGGCGCCGCGTTCGTCTGCACGGCGGCGTTCGTGACCGGCGACACCGAGACCGTGGTGCGCGGCGAGTGGCGGGGCTCGGTCGCCCGCGAGCCGCGCGGCGCCAACGGTTTCGGCTACGACCCGGTGTTCGTGCCCGAGGGCCACGACGTGACGTCGGCCGAGCTGTCCCCGGAGGAGAAGGACGCCCTCTCCCACCGGGGACGCGCGCTGCGCCTGCTGCTGCCGCACCTGCGGGAGCTGGCCCGCGCCTGACCGCGTGACTGCCTGACCGCGCGACTGCCTGACCGCGTGACCGCCTGACCGGGCCGTGCCCCGCCGCCCCGACCGGGCGGCGGGCACCGGGGTGGTCAGGCGGTCGGCAGCTCGCGCAGCAGCTTGGCCACGTGCCCGGTCGCGCGCACGTTGTAGAGCGCCTTCACGACCTTGCCGTCCGGTCCCACGAGGAACGTCGACCGGATCACGCCCATCACGGTGCGGCCGTAGTTCTGCTTCTCCCCGTACGCGCCCCACTCGGTGAGCACCGCGCGGTCGACGTCGGACAGCAGCGGGAAGTTCAGCCCCTCCGCCTCGGCGAACTTCGCCAGCTTCGCCGGCTTGTCGGGGGAGACGCCCACCACGTCGTAGCCGGCGGACGCGAGGTCGCCGAGGTTGTCGCGGAAGTCGCACGCCTGCTTGGTGCAGCCCGGCGTGCTCGCCGCCGGGTAGAAGTACACGACCACGGAACGGCCCGCGTAGTCCGCCAACGAGACGGGTGCGCCCGTGCTGTCGGGCAGGGTGAACGCCGGGGCCTGGTCGCCGGGGGACAGGCGCTTCTGCTCGGTCATTGCCGAGACGCTACAAGAGCCGCCGCGCGGTCAGCCGGTGCCCTCGTAGACCGCGCTCGGTTCCTGCCCGGTGCCGTTCGGCTCGACCACGACCCGGATCGGCACGGGCTCCTGCGGCACCGCGAACGCCACCGTCAGCACGGTCTCCGCGCCGGCCGCGACCTCGGGCACGGCGGCGGCCACGCCGCCCAGCCCCTGCACGGAGTCGCGCACCTCGGCCACCTGCCGCCCCTCGACGGAGGCGCGCACGACGAGCTGGCTCGTCAGGTACGGCTCCGGGGTGCCGTTGACCAGGGTCAGGGTGAACACGGCGGTGCGCGGCGACTTCGGGAACGAGGTGTCGCTGGGTTCCAGCGAGGACGGCGGCGACACCGTGACGGCCATGCCGTCGGCCCACACCCGCTGCGCGCCGAACGCGGCGTACGGGGAGGCGGGTGACGCGTCCGCGCCCTGCTCGGCCACTTCGGACGGTGGCTCGGCGGTGGTCAGGCCGGTGTGGTCCGCACATCCCGCCAAGGCCAGGACGACGAACGCGCCGGCGGCCAGTCTGGCGATTTCCACGAACCTCCCCTTCCCGCCCCGGCGGTGGGCTGACTGCGACAGGTCACCACCATGACGCGGAGCGGGAGTGCTCGGGAACCGATACAGGGCCTTGAAGCGCACCTGGTGCACGCCCGTGGCCAAGACGTGATGACGCGCGGCTGCCCGCGTGGGCGTCGCCACACCGGGCGGCGCCCACGCGGGTCGGCGGCGGCCGAGCTCCGAGCGGCGGACCGCCCGGGAGTTGATGAGCGCGTCGGGGGGCGTGCGCGCTCGTACTGATCATCGCGGTTGTGCCGCGAACCGCTACACCTCGACGTCGGTCTTCACTCGTTCGGGTGAACGTTGGGCGATCTGGGCGAGAAGCTCGTACGACCGGAGCCGGTCGGACTGCTCGGCGACCATCGTGGTCACCATCAGCTCGTCGGCCGCCGTGTCGGCCAGCAGCCGCTCCAGCCCGGCCTCCACCGTCCCCGGCGAGCCGATCACCTGGGAGGCCATCCGGTCCTCCACGATCAGCCGCTCCACGTCGGTGTACGGGTACGCGTCGGCCTCCTCGTTGGTGGCCACCGCCCCCGGCCGGCCGCTGCGCAGCTTCAGGAACGACAGCGCGCCCGGCTGGGCGAGGTACCGCGCGCGCTCGTCGGTGTCCGCGACCAGCACCGAGGCGCACACCAGCGCGTACGGCTCGGACAGCCGCGCGGACGGCCGGAACCGCTCGCGGTACAGGGCGAGCGCGGGCAGCGTGTTCTCCGCGCTGAAGTGGTGGGCGAACGCGAACGGCAGCCCGAGCAGGCCCGCGACCTGCGCGCTGTACCCGCTCGACCCGAGCAGGAACACGTCCGGCTTGTTGCCCTTCGCGGGCACGGCGAGCAGCTGCTCGGTGCCGTCGAAGTACCCGTTCAGCTCGGCCAGCTGCTGCGGGAAGTCGTCGACCGACAGCGGGCCGGCGGTGCGGCGCAGGGCCTGCGCGGTGCGCTGGTCCGTGCCCGGCGCGCGGCCGATGCCGAGGTCGATGCGGTCGGGGTGCAGGGCGGCGAGCGTGCCGAACTGCTCGGCCACGACCAGCGGCGGGTGGTTGGGCAGCATCACGCCGCCGGAGCCGACCCGCAGCGTCGTGGTGGCGTCGGCGACGTGGCCGATGAGGATCGCGGGCGAGGAACTGGCGATGCCGGGCATGTTGTGGTGCTCGGCCAGCCAGAACCGGGTGAAGCCGAGCCGCTCGACGTGCCGCGCCAGCTCGCGCGTGTGCGCGAGGGCCGTGCGCGCGTCCGTCCCCGCGGTGATCGTGGCGAGGTCGAGTGCGGACAGCGGCACGTCGCGGAGTCGGCTCATGCCACTGGACAACGCCCGGGGCGCCGGATGCCTTCCGCCGTCCGGGTGTGATGCCCGCGACCACGCCCGCGGGAAGCCCGCCCACGCCGGCGATGTTGACCAGGACATGGACGTGGTGGTCATCGGCGCAGGTCAGGCGGGCTTGTCCACCGCCCACTTCCTCGGGCGGGCCGGCCTGGACCACCTCGTCCTGGACGCCGAGGACGGCCCCGGCGGCGCGTGGCGGCACCGCTGGCCGACGCTGCGCATGGCCACCGTGCACGCCATCCACGACCTGCCCGGGGCGCCGTTCGCCGAACCCGACCCGGACGCGCCCGCCAACGAGGTGCTGCCCGCCTACTTCGCCGACTTCGAGCGCCGCGAGGGCCTGGACGTGCTCCGCCCGGTCCGGGTGCGCGCCGTCCGCGACCACGTCCCCGGCGACCGGCGCGGCCCGCTGGACGTGGCGACCGACCGCGGCACCTTCACCGCCGACGCCCTGGTCAACGCGACCGGCACGTGGACGCGCCCGTTCTGGCCCAGCTACCCCGGCCAGGAGCTGTTCCGGGGCCGGCAGCTGCACTCGTCGCGGTACCCCGGCCCGGCCTGGTTCGCCGGGCGGCACGTCGTCGTCGTGGGCGGCGGCACGTCCGCCGTGCAGCAGCTGCTGGAGATCGCCGCGCACGGCGGCACGACCACGTGGGTCACCCGCCGCGAGCCCGAGTTCTCCGACGAGCCGTTCGGCCCGGAGATCGGCCGCGCGGCCGTGGCGGAGGTGGAGGAGCGGGTCCGCCGCGGCCTGCCGCCGCGCAGCGTGGTCAGCGTGACCGGCCTGAGCCTCACCCCCGCCGTCCGCGAGGGGCTGCGGACCGGCGTGCTGGCGCGCAGGCCGCTGTTCGAGCGGATCACCGAGGACGGCGTGGTGTGGCCGGACGGCGGCTCCGAGCGCGCCGACGCGATCCTGTGGGCCACCGGCTTCCGCGCCGCCCTCGACCACCTCGCGCCGCTGCGGCTGCGCGCGCCCGGCGGCGGCGTCGAGCTGGACGGCACCCGCGTGGTCGCCGACCCCCGCGTGCACCTCGTCGGCTACGGGCCGTCGGCGAGCACGGTCGGCGCGTCCCGCGCGGGCCGGGTCGCCGCCCGCGAGATCAGGTCGCTGCTGTCCGCGCGGCCCGCCGCCTGAGCCCCCGCCCGCCCGGCTCCCGGCCGCCGAACCCCCGGCCGCCGAACCTCCGGCCGGCCACCCGCAGCCCCACGCCCAGCTTGTAGCGCAGCACGTCGAACCGGCCCACGTCGTGCCGCGCCAGGAACTCGCGCGCCGCGCCCTCCTCGAAGAACCACGGGAACAGCGACGCCGGGTCGTTGAACCCCTCGAACAGCTGCTCGCCGACGCCCTCCCGCCGGGACGCCGCGAGCAGCAGCTCCCGCTGGAAGCCCCGCAGCGGCGCGAGCAGCCCGTTGGAGAACTCGTTCGCGAACCGGCCCCGCTCCCACCACTCGTCGAACCGGTCCGCCAGCCACGACGCCGCGTACGGCCCGTCGAACGCGGTCAGCTCCCCGGCGAAGAAGCGGGCCATCCGGGTCGCGTTGTTGGCCCCCTGCCCGGCCAGCGGGTCGTTGAGCACCACGGCGTCGCCGAGGCCCAGCACGTGCCGCCCGGACGGCAGCACGCCGACGGGGCGGCGCACCACCGGCACGACCTCGCCCTTGATCCACGTCACCGGGCTCGTCGCCCGCGCGGGCCGCAGGAACGCCGACTCGTGCGGCAGCAGCTCGTCCACCAGGCCCTTGAGCACCTCCACGCCCTCGTCGGCCGACGTGACCCCGCGGAACCGGTCCGCCGGCCCGCCCGGCACTGCCTCCAGCACGATGCTGCGCGACTCGCCCACGTCCTTGTCGTGGAACGGCAACCAGAACAGCTCCGCGGTGCCCGGCACGAACGAGAACACGCCCTCGCGGTGCTCGGGGCGGGCCGCCAGGTCGTAGCCGTGGACGTTCACCATGAACAGCGCGCGCTGCGGGCGGGAGTGCACGCACCGCGCCGGGTCCCGCTCGAACAGCCCGGTCAGCGACCGGCACCCGGCGGCCACCACGACCAGGTCGTGCGCGGCGGCCAGCCGGTCGAGGTCCTCGACCGACACCTCGCCGACGACCACCTCCGCGCCGCGCCGCTCCAGCTCGGTGAGCCCGCCGGCGAACTTCAGCCGCTGGTCCACCGCCAGCGCGGGCTTGCGCAGCGGCGCGTCGACCGAGAACGCGACCCCGCCGTCGCCGGTCACCAGGTCGAGGTGGAGGTGGTGGATGCGGGACGCCCCGGGGTGCAGGTCGAGCCCCAGCTCCGCCTCGTACTCGACCTGGTCGCCGAACAGGCACGCGGTGGGCCGGCCGCGGTCGGCGAGGAGCTGGTCCGGCGTCAGGTCGGTGTGGATCGACACCCGCCACCCCGCCCGCAGCAGCGCCGCCGACAACACGAGACCCGCCTGACCGGCACCGACGACCGCGATTGTGCGCACGTCTACGAATACTCGGCGGACTTTCCCGATCAGGCCAATAGCACGATCGGGTCTTATAACCTCACTAATGTGCACAGGGCGTTGCGCGTCGTTATGGGTTTGTCACTCGGATTCGTCACTTCGGCCGTGAACGTGCTGGTCGTGGCGTTCGCCCGGAAGTGGGCCCGACCGGTGGCGGAAGCGGAACGCCGCCGTCTCTCGTGGGCGTTCGGGTTCGACACGGCCGAACCGGACCACGACCGGGCGACCCGCTACCTCGCGGTGCGCTGGCTCGTCGGCCTGTTCGGCGGGGTCGTGGTGGCGTGGCTGTACTACGGCCTGGCCATGGCCGGGATCATCGCCCACCGGCTGGTCGTGGGCGACACGGGTCCCGAGCTGAACGCCGACGACGACCTCGTCGAGTACCTGTGGACGGCCCTGGTGGGCGTCGTCCTGCTCTACATCGAGGTGCAGGGGATCATCGGCGTCGTCGCCCTGGAGCAGCGGGTCGCGCACCGCTTCCTCGGGCCGAGCGAGGCCGAGCTGCTGCGCCGCCGCGTGGACGAGCTGGCCGCCAGCCGGGCGGGCATCGTGGCCGCGGTGGACGCCGAGCGCCGCCGCATCGAGCGCGACCTGCACGACGGCGTGCAGCAGCGGCTGGTCGCCCTGGGGATGCTGCTGGGCCGCGCGCGCCGCAACCCCGACCGCGCGGCCGACCTGCTCGCCCAGGCGCACGAGGAGTCCCGGCACGTGCTGGAGGACCTGCGCGAGGTCGCCTGGCGGGTCTACCCGGCCGCGCTGGACTCGCTGGGCCTGGCCGAGGCGCTGGAGGCCGTCGCCGACCGCTCGGCCATCCCGGTGCGCATCGCCTGCCCGGCGCTGACCGCCGCGCCGCAGGTGGAGACCGCGGTGTACTTCGTGGTGTGCGAGGCGGTGACGAACGCGGCCAAGCACTCCGGTGCGACGATGATCGACGTGGACATCAGCGAGGACGGCGGCGCGGTGCGCGTGCGGGTCGTCGACGACGGCGCCGGGGGAGCGGACCCGGCGGGCGGCGGGCTGGCCGGCCTGTCCCGGCGGGTGCTCGCGCTGGACGGCCGGTTCTCCGTGACCAGTCCCGCGGGCGGTCCCACCGCGGTCGAGGCGAGCATCCCGTGCGGGTGATCCTGGCCGAGGACTCCGCGCTGCTGCGGGAGGGCCTCGTGCGGCTGCTGGCCGAGGAGGGCCACGAGGTGCCGGCCGCCGTCGGCACCGCGGCGGAGCTGGTCGCCGCGGTGGCCGAGCACCGGCCGGACGTCGTGGTGACCGACGTGCGGATGCCCCCGACGAACACCGACGAGGGCATGAGGGCCGCCCTGGAGATCCGCGAGCGGTTCCCGGGCGTCGGCGTGCTGGTGCTCTCGCAGTACGTCGAGCAGCGCTACGCCGTCGACCTGCTCACCGGGCACGCCGACGGCGTGGGCTACCTGCTGAAGGACCGCGTGGTCCAGGTGGAGGAGTTCCTGGACGCGCTGCGCCGGGTGGGGGCGGGCGGCGCCGCGTTCGACCCGGAGGTGGTGCGCCGGCTGCTGGCCCGCACCACGAGCCCGCTGGACGCGCTGACCGCGCGGGAGCGGGACGTGCTGGCGCGCATGGCCGAGGGCCACACGAACAACGCGATCGCGGAGCGGCTGCACGTGTCGCGCAGCGCGGTCGAGAAGCACGTCAACTCGATCTTCGACAAGCTCGGGCTGTCCGCCGAGGGCGGCTACAGCCGGCGGGTGCTGGCGGTGCTGCGCTACTTGCGGGCGTGATCCTTCTTCCGCTGCACGAGCCGGGACACCACGAACCACACGACGGCGATCACCACGAGGCCGAGCACGACCTTGGACACGACGCCGAGGTACTGGTCGACGAGGTGGTAGTTCGCGCCGAGCAGGTAGCCGGCGAGGATCAGCGCGGTGTTCCAGATCAGGCTGCCGGCCGCCGTGAGCAGGGTGAACTGCACGATCGGCATGCGCTCCACGCCCGCCGGGATGGAGATGAGGCTGCGGAAGACCGGCACCATCCGGCCGAAGAAGACGGTGGCCTTGCCGTGCCGGTTGAACCACTCCTCCGACTTGTCCACGTCGGACACCTTCATCAGCGGCATCCGCCCCGCGATGCGGCGGATGCGGTCGCGGCCCAGCGCGGCGCCCAGGTAGTACAGCAGCAGCGCGCCCACCACCGAGCCCGCGGTGGTCCACAGGATCGCGGCGACGAGGCCCATCCGGCCCTGGCTGGCGGTGAACCCGGCCAACGGCAGGAACAGCTCGCTGGGCAGGGGCGGGAACAGGTTCTCCAGCGCGATGGCCAGCCCGGCGCCGGGTGCGCCGAGCGTTTCCATCAGGTCGGTGATCCACGAGACGATGTCCATATTGTCCACATTACGAACCCGCCGACGGGCCCACCATGAAGCCGGCCGCACACCTGCGGTGCGGAAAACCCCAGTGCGGGAGTCCCCGAGGGGGGAAACCCGGAGGGGACCCCGGGCGGGCACCCCGGCACGACCGCGTGGCGGGCGCGCCGGTTCGGCGTCGGTTCGCGACCCCCTCCCCGCTGAGCGCTTGCGGCCTCCACCACGGGATACCCCGGTGCCGCCGACTCCACTCACGCTCCCCGGCGGCCCCCTGACCGTGCGGCCCCGGACCGCGCGACCCCCGGGACCGCGCGGCCCCTGACCGTGCGGCCCCGGAGCACGACCCTGGACTACGATCGGGTCCCGTGAAGCGCGTCCCCGTGGTCGTGGTGGCGGGGTTCCTCGGCTCCGGCAAGACGACGCTGCTCAACCACCTGCTCGCCGCCGCCCGCGGCACCCGGGTCGGCGTGGTGGTCAACGACTTCGGCGCCATCGGCGTGGACGCGATGAGCGTGGCCGGGCAGGTCGACTCCACCGTCTCGCTCAGCGGCGGCTGCCTGTGCTGCGCCGTCGACGTGAGCGAGCTGGACGAGATGCTGGCCAAGCTCGACTCCCTGGTCGACGTCATCGTGATCGAGGCCAGCGGCCTGGCCGAGCCGCAGGCCATGGTCCGGATGGTGCTGGCGAGCGAGAACCCGCGGCTGTCCTACGGCGGGCTCGTGCTGCTGGTGGACGCCGCCGAGCCGCCCGCCGACCTGGCCCGCCACCTGCGCGTCGCCGACCTCGTCGTGCTCAACAAGGTCGACCGGGCCGCCGACCCGGACGCGGTGGCCGCTGAGGTGGACCGGCTCAAGCCGGGCGTGCCGGTGGTGCGGGCGACGTTCGGGCGGGTCGACCCCGGCCTGCTGTTCGACCGCGTGGAGCGGACCGCCGCCGGCCAGCTGTCGTTCGACGACCTGCTCGCGGAGCTGGGCGGGCGCCACGAGCACGACCACGTGCGGTACGAGAGCGTCGAGTTCACCGCCGACGCCCTGAACCCCGCGCGGCTCATGGCGTTCCTCGACGCGCGGCCCGCCGGGCTGTACCGGATCAAGGGGTTCGTGTCGTTCGACGTGCCCGGCCACCGGCAGCGGTTCGGCCTGCACACCGTGGGCGCGTTCCTGCGGTTCGAGCGGTCGGCGTGGCCCGGTCCGCGGCGCACCGAGCTGGTGCTGGTCGGCACCGGCCTCGACGTGCCCGCGGTGCGCGCCGGGCTGGCCGCGTGCGTCGAGCCCGACCCGTCGTCGGTGGACCCGCGGTCGATGCTGGAGGTCCTGCGCCACCTGGCGTGAGCGGCCCCCGGCGGTGCCGAGGGCGCTGCTGACGACGTGGGCCCGGAGAGACTCGAACTCTCACTGGCACGGACCTAAACCGTGTGCCTCTGCCAATTGGGCTACGAGCCCGCCGGCGCAAGCTTATCCGCAGCCCCCGGCGGGCCGGTCCCGAGGGACCGATCCGCCGGTCCGCTCAACGGCGCGGGCGGCTCTCAACTACGGTTGTGGCCAGACCGCAGCTAGGAGGAGATGTGGCCCGCGACCCCGACACCATCCAGCGCGAGATCGAGCAGGCTCGCGACGCGCTGGCCGCGACGCTGGACGAACTGGGCACCAGGGCGAACCCCCAGCGCTTCGTCGAGTCCGGCAAGGAGAGCGTGCGCGCGAAGCTCGACGAACCCAGGGTCCGGTACTCGCTGATCGCGGTGGCCGTGCTCCTCGGGTTCGCCTTGCTGCGCAAGCTGTTCCGGTGACCTACTGCCCCTTGGCGACGAGGGGCAGCAGGACCTGTTCCACCACGCGGTCGACGAACGGGACGTCCAGCGGGTCCCCGGTGAGCATCAGCCGGTAGATCAGCGCGGCGCCCGCGATCTCGACCGCCATGCCGCGCGGCGCGTCGGGGCGCAGTTCGCCCCGTCCGTCCGCGCGCTCCAGGATGCCGCGCAGCACGTCGCGCTGCGCGGTCAGGAACGTCTCGCGGAACGCGGTGGCCAGCTCCGGCTCGTGCGGCAGCTCGCCGACCAGCGCCTGCGCCGCCTTGCCGCTCGGCCCGGACAGGAACGCGGCGAACGCGGCGAGGAACTCCCTCAGGTCGCCCGCCAGCGACCCGGTGTCGGGCTCGGCGAGGTTCTGCTGCGCCAGCTGCGTGCACGTGTCGATCACGAGGTCGAGCTTCGACTCCCACCGCCGGTAGATGGTGGCCTTGCCCGCCCGCGCCCGCGCGGCGACGGCGTCCATGGTCAACGCCCGGTAGCCCACCTCCGCCATCACCTCCAGCGCGGCCTGGCGCAGCGCGTCGTCGCGGCTCGCGTCCCTCGGTCTGCCCCGTTGCGGGGTCGTTCTGGTCGGCTCGCTGTACACCGGTGTCGCCATCGTGCGCTCCCGTCGCCTCTTCAGGCCGGACATCCTAGGCCGGGCCCGCCGGCACTAGGCGTCGATCACCTGGTCGTGAGTGGTCCTCGGTTCAGCGGTGCCCGGCTCGGTGGTGCTCGTCCCCGGGGTGCCTTGTCGCGGGGTGCCCCGCCGCGGGGTGCTCGTCCCCGCGGTGCGGTGGGGTGGTGGCGCGAGGCCCGCGCGGGTGTGCAGGTACGCCACCGAGAACGCGAGCGCGTCGCCGTCGAGCAGGTGCACCACGGTGCGGTCGGCGTGCCGGCCCGCGATCTCGTCCGCGAGCTGGTCGGCGGTGAGCCGCGCCGCGATCAGGCCGGGCGCCGTCGCGGTCAGCTCCTTGCCGTCGGCGCGCACGACGACGGTCCAGTCGTCGCCGTCGCGCCGGTAGTTCGCGGTGATGGGGAGTCTCGACATGCCTGCGCCCTCCGTCGGTCTCGTCCCATCTGACCGGCGTTCCGGGCCGAACACGTCGTCTGTCCTCCTAACGAGTGAGGTGGTCCCGGAGTTGCCTCCCACCTGCGGGGGATGCCGGCGTGACGCCGTTCGCACGAGGACGGTGGCCCGAACGAACGATTACCCGTTCGTGTAAGGAAAGTGCGTGATCGCTAACGGTGGGGCGGCGACGGTCCGACAGACCGATCGGAGCAACGTCGTCAACCCGGAGGTTTTCATGAGTCGCCGAACCACCGTCGCGGTGAGCCTGTCCCTCGGCCTGCTGCTGGCACCGGGGGTGGCGTCGGCGACCCCGGCGCTCGACGGCCCGCCCGGCCGGGGCGACGTCTGCGGTCGCGGCGAGCCGCCGTGCCACACCACGACCACCGCGGTGCCGGAGACCACCACGACCACCGCGGTGTCCGGCACCTCGGCGACGGCGACCACGACCACCGCGGTGTCCGGCACGTCCGCGACCTCGATCGACCCCGGCACGTCCGCGACGTCCACCGGTACCACCGCGGCGCAGACCACGACCACGACCGCCGCTGCCGCCGTCGCCGTCGCACCGGCCGGTGCGCAGGCGGCCCTGGTGGCCGGCGGGGGCGACCGGCGCGCGTTGGCCGACACCGGCTCGGCCCCGCTGCTGACCGCCCTGGTCGGGCTGGCCAGCGCGCTCGCGGGCGCCGTCCTGCTGCTCCTCGGCCGCCGTCGTCGGGGGGCCTGAGCCCTCGTCAGCCGAGCCGGGCCGCCACGCCGCGCCACACGACGTCCACGACGTAGTCGGTGGCCCGCTCGGGGCCGACGTCGGGGCGGCGTTCGCACCACAGGGCCAGGCGCTCGGTCGCGCCGACCACGATCTCGGCGAACGCCTCCGCCTCGACCGGGTCGAGGTCCGGGGCGAAGGCCACGAGCACGGCCGAGATCAGGTCGGTCTGCTGACGCCGGATGCCCTCGACCTCCTCGACCGCGGACGGCACCGTGATCGCCGCCTCGTGGCGCAGCAGCGACCACGACCGCTCGTGCCCGGCGATGAACTCGAAGAACGCGAGCAGGCCCCGGCGCAGGACCTCCTCGGGGCCCTCCGCGCCCGCGATGGCCCGCTGCGTGCGCTCCAGCAGCTCGGTGCGCGCGCGGTGGATGCAGCCGATGAGCAGGCCCTCCTTGGAGCCGTAGTACTCGTACAACATCGGCTTGGAGACCCCGACGCGTTCGGCGATCTCGTCCATCGACGCGGCCAGGTAACCGCGCTCGGCGAACACGGCCTCGGCGACGTCGAGCATCTGCGCCTTGCGCTGCGCCTTGGGCATCCGGCGGCGCTTGGGCGCGGCGTCCGCGTTCTCGGCGCCCGCGTTCTGGGCGTCCGCGTTCCGGGCGCCCGACTTCTCGGCTCCCGCGGCCTCGGTGGGGGTCACGAACCCAGACTACCGGAGGTAACTTACTTGGAGTAACCTACTGAGCAGTATGTAGCCGGACTTGGAGGACGGGATGCACCGAGAGGTCAAGGTCCTGGTCGTCGGCACGGGTTTCTCCGGCCTGGGCATGGCGATCGAGCTGAAGCGCAGCGGGGAGCGCGACTTCGTCGTGCTGGAGAAGGCGTCCGACCTCGGTGGCACCTGGCGGGACAACTCCTACCCCGGCTGCGCGTGCGACGTGCCGTCCCACATGTACTCGTTCTCGTTCGAGCTGAACCCGCGCTGGTCGCGCATGTTCGCCAAGCAGCCGGAGATCCGGGACTACCTGCACCGGGTGGCCGAGAAGTACCGGCTGCGCGAGCACATCCGGTTCAACGCGAAGGTGGCCGGCGCGCGCTGGGACGAGGACGCGAAGGTCTGGCACGTCGCCACCGAGCACGGCGACACCTACACCGCCAAGGCCGTCGTGGCGGGCATCGGCGCGCTGCACATCCCGAACGTCCCGGCGCTGCCCGGCATCGAGAAGTTCGAGGGCCGCGCGTTCCACTCGGCCCAGTGGGACCACGACCACGACCTCACCGGGCGGAAGGTCGCCGTCGTCGGCACCGGCGCGAGCGCCATCCAGTTCGTGCCGCGCATCGCCGACCGGGTCGGGCGCATGACGATCTTCCAGCGCACGCCGCCGTGGGTCATGCCCAAGATGGACCGGTCCATCAGCGGCTGGGAGCAGAAGCTGTTCGGCGCGCTGCCGTTCACCCAGCGCCTGTACCGCGACTACGTCTACTGGGTGCGCGAGTCCAGCGCGCTCGGCTTCGCGGTGAACCCGAAGATCATGGAGTTCGCCCAGGGCATCGCCCGCCGGCACCTGCGCGGCCAGGTCGAGGACCCGGCGCTGCGGGAGAAGCTGACGCCCGACTACACCATGGGCTGCAAGCGCGTGCTGATCTCCAACGACTTCTACCCGGCGCTGAACAAGCCCACCGTGGACCTCGTGACCGACGGCATCGCCGAGGTGCGGGAGCGCTCGATCGTGGACAACGCGGGCGTCGAGCACGAGGTCGACACCATCATCTACGGCACCGGCTTCCACGTCGTCGAGTCGTACGACCACCTCGACGTCACCGGCAAGGGCGGTGTCGACCTGGCGACGAAGTGGCGCGAGGAGGGCATCGAGACCTACTACGGCATCACGGTGTCCGGGTTCCCCAACTTCTTCTTCCTGCTCGGCCCGAACACCGGTCTCGGCCACAACTCCGTGGTGTTCATGATCGAGTCGCAGATCCGCTACGTCCGGCAGTGCCTGGAGCTGCTCGACCGGCACCGCGCCGACGAGCTGGACGTGCGGCCGGACGTGCAGGCGGGGTTCAACCGGCAGCTCCAGCGCAAGCTCACCAGGGGCGTGTGGACCGAGGGCGGCTGCAAGAGCTGGTACCTCGACGCGCGGGGCGTGAACCGCACCGTGTGGCCGGGCTTCACCTGGCGCTACTGGATGCGCACGAGGACCGTGAACCCGGCCGACTACACCCTCACCCGGGCCCGCCGCCCCAAGGTCCCCGCCTAACCCGCGAGAGTCCAACGCCCAGGCCCCGAGAGTCGTACCCCCGGGCCCCGAGAGTCCAACGCTCAGGCCCCCTGAGTTCTACGTTCACGACCGCCGGTGTTCCGGCCTGAACGTAGAACTCAGGGGGCCTGGAGGTTGGACTCTCGAGGTCTGAGCGTTGGACTCTCGGGGCCTGGGTGTTGGACTCTCGGGTCAGACGCCGGCGGCCTTGGCGCGTTCCGCCCGCAGGCGGGTCACGTCGCCCAGTTCGAGGGGGGCCGGCTTGGTGCCGGTGGCCCACTCGATGAGGAGGTCGGCGATCTGCGGGTTGCGCGGCAGCACGGGACCGTGCAGGTAGGTGCACAGGATGCGGCCCTGGACCGCGCCCTCCACCGAGCCGTCGTTGCCGGTACCCACCTTGACGTGCGCCAACGGCTGCGCGGACGGCCCCAGCACGGTGCGGCCCTGGTGGTTCTCGAAACCCGTCAGGATGCCGTCGAACAGGCCGTTCGCGGGCGTCGCGATCACCTCGCCGATGGCCCGGCTGCCGCCCGCGTGCGACGTCGAGTCGATCAGGCCCAGGCCGGCGTGCGTGACCTGGTCGGCCCGGGTGAACGACTCGCCGAAGATCTGGATGCCCGCGCACACGCCGAGGACCACCGCGCCGCGCGCCGCCGCGCGCTGCATCCCGGGGTGCTCCCGCAGGTGCCGCACGGCCAGCGTCTGCGCCGTGTCCTCGCCGCCGCCGACCACGTAGATGTCGCACGAGTCGGGCACCGGCTCGCCGAACCGCACCGTGACGATCTCGGCGGGGATGCCCCGCCACGTCATGCGCTTCTCCAGCACGACCGCGTTGCCGAAGTCGCCGTAGGTGCCGAGCAGGTCGGGCAGCACCAGGGCGATCTGGACCTTGGACGTCGTCACTCGGCGGCCCTCGCGTTCAGGTCCCGGAAAGCGGTGTAGTTGGCGATGACCTCGACCGGGCCGGGCGGCATGGCGTCGATCGCCGCCAGCGGGTCGGGCACGATCGTGTGCCGCACCTCGGCGTAGGTGAGCCGGACGGCCAGGTCGGTGGCGCGTTCGCCGGACGCGATGACCTGGCGGCCCTGGAGCCGCTCGAACGGCACGTCCCACAGCCACGACAGGTCGCGCCCGTCGGCCTCGTGCGCGTTGATCACGAGCACGGCCGGGTGGTCGGCCTCGCGCACCACGGTCAGCGTCTCGCTCCAGCCGGCCGGGTTCTTCGACAGCAGCAGGCGGGCGCGGTGGCCCGTCCGCTGGATCGTCCGGTACCGGCCGGCCACGTTGGACACGCCGCGCAGCCGCTGCACGGCCTCCTCGACGGGCACGCCGAGCGCGGCGGCGGCGGCGGTCGCCATCACCGCGTTGGCCTGGTTGAACTTGCCGGGCAGCCGCAGCGACAGCTCGACCTTCACGCCGTTCGGCGTGACCAGCCAGCCGTCACCGGTGATCCAGTTCGGCCGGGGCCGGGCGAGGTCGCAGCCGGTGCAGTGCCAGTGCTCGCCCTGCCAGCGGATCGGGTCGCCGCAGCGCGGGCACGAGGCCGCGTCGTTGTGCCAGCCCGTGCCGGTGGCCACCCACACCACGTTCGAGCAGTCGCGCGCGGCCGAGGTGACCATGATGTCGTCGCAGTTGGCGACGACGGTCCCGGTCACCGTCTTGAGCGCGGTGCGCAGCGACTTCTCGATGGTGCGGACCTCGCCGACCCGGTCGAGCTGGTCGCGCGACAGGTTCAGCAGCACGGCCACGGCGGGCGCCGCCGCCCGCACGACCTCGGGGAAGTACCCCTCGTCGACCTCCAGCACCGCGTACGGCGCGTCGGGCTGCTTGGACAGCGCGGTCACGTGCCCGTCCGGCATGTTCGCGCCGCCGTGGTTGGTGGCGACCTCGCCGAGGAACGACACGGCGCGGCTGAGCATCATCGTGCTGGTGGTCTTGCCGTTGGTCCCGGTCACCAGTGCGACGGCGCGACCCTGGGTGAGGTGCGCCAACGCCTGCGGGTCCAGCCGCAGCGCGACCCGGCCGCCGATCATGCCACCGGCGCCGAGGCCCATCTTCTGCGACAGCTTCGAGCTCATGTTGCCCAGTCGCACGGCGGCCGCGGTGCGCAGCGGCAGGCGGGCTGGGTCTGCACCTGGAGTGTTCGGCAAGCGACTTCCTGCACGGTCAGGGGTGGGGGAGTGCCCCCGATGCTACCGGGGTCGGTGGTTGTCCAGCTCCCGCAGGGTCCTGATCAGGTCCACCGTGCTGAGCTGGCACAACTGCGCCATGTACTCCAGCGCGGGCAGGTCCAGGTGCACCTCGGCCGGCTGCCCGGGGGCGAGCTGGGCGAGCCTGCCCTGGGCCCAGCGGCGCAGCGGCAGCAGCTGCGGTCGCGTGTCGGCGACGACCGCGCTGAGGTTCACCGCCAGGTGACCGGCCGGGGCGTCCCCGAACACACGTTCGTGGACCCGGGCCAGCACCTGGTGCGCGGGCACGCCCAGGGCGACGCAGATCTCCACCAGCCGGACCACTGAGCACTGGCGGGTGCCCAGCTCGTAGGTGGCCAGCGTCTGGAGCGAGATCTCGCTCTGCAAACGTCGGTTGAGCTCCTTGCGGGTCCATCCGCGCTGCTTGCGCAGGCTGCGCAGCTCGTCCCCGAGCACGCGCTGGTACGCCGCTGTGTCGATCTGCACCGTCGATCCTCCGTCCGCGGGGGCCCCGACAGACCCCACGCAGATGGAAAGCGCGACTTTGGGATCGCTTACGCGAGTTGTCCCATTTATCGCCCGATCGGGCTAACCGAGTAGTACCGAAAGTAGCGTTTACGGGGTGAGAGCACGGGTAACCCCCTGCTCGGTCGGCCCCAGGAACCGGGGGTCCGGTTCGGCCACCACGCCGTCCCACATCGCCTTGCCCGCCGCGAAGACCTCCCGGAAGTGGCCGTAGGCGGTCGTCGTGGCCCAGCGCCGGGACGTGTCGTGGCCCACGCCGCGCGCGTCCAGGCCCGCCGACCGGCACAGCGCCACGGCGCGCGGCAGGTGGAAGCCCTGGGTCACCACGGTCAGCCGCTCGACGCCGAAGACCCGCTTGGCCCGCGTGCACGAGTCCCACGTGTCCAGGCCCGCGTAGTCGGCCACGACGACCCGCTCGGGCACGCCCCGGCGCACCAGGTAGCCGCGCATGGCGCTCGGCTCGTCGTAGTCGGTGGTGCTGTTGTCCCCGCTGACCAGCAGCACCTTCACCTTGCCGGTCCGGTACAGCTCCGCCGCCACGTCCAGCCGGCCCGCCAGGAACGGCGTCGGCGCCCCGGACCGGGTCAGGCCCGCGCCCAGCACCAGCGCCACCGGCGCCTCGGGCACGTCCGCCGCGCCGTGCACGTACGGCGCGCTGCTCGCCCGCACCCACACCCACGGCGTGGCCGCCAGCAGCACCAGCAGCCCGGTCACGACCAGCGCGCGCCGCCAGCGCCGCCGCAGCAGCCGCGCCGCCCGGCCCGCGCCCGCCCGCACCCGTCCCGCGAAGTCCTCCACGAACGCCTCCCCCGAGTTCCGCCCGCGCGGACCGGTCCCGCGCGGGTCAGTTGACGCAGCGCACCCCGTCCGCGGTGATGGGCTGCTCCGGCGTGGTCGTCGCCGGCTGCCGCCGCGCGCCGTCCAGGCCGACCAGCGGCCCGCCGGCGAGGCCCTGGACGCCCGGCCCGTCGTACTCCGGGCCGAGGAACACCCGCACGTGCCCGGTCGGGACGTCGGGGTCCTCCTCGACGTCGAGGCCGCCGAGGAAGTCGGCGACGGCCGCCGCGCCGTCCTCGCCGCCGAGGCCGTGGCGCACCGCGGAGGACGTCACCTCCTCGGCGGCGTTGCCCGAGCCGCCGTCCACGTACCCCTCGGCGACCAGGGACCGCAGCACGCGGCCGGCCAGCCCGCCCACGCCCGAGGCGTTGCGCACCTCGACGGTCACCGCGGCCGGGTCCACGGTCGGCGCGGTGGACGAGGAGCCCGGCGCGGTCGGGTCGGCGCCGAGGTTCTCGAAGAACTTCCGCACGTCCCGTTCCTTGACCTCGATCGCCAGGCCGTCCTCGGGCGTCTGGAGCTCCGGGTCGCCGGTCGGGATGGTCTCGAACTTGAGGTTGCCGCCGGTCAGGTCCTTCATCTGGGTGGCGAACCTCAGCACGTCCCAGCCCTCGTCGAGCACGATGGACCTGCTCAGGGCGTCGATCAGGGCACCGAGCCTGCCTGGGTCGGACAACGTGCCCGCGGACAGGATCTGCTTGGCCAAACCCGCCATGAACACCTGCTGGCGCACGATCCGGTCCAGGTCGCCGCGCAGCAGCCCGTACCGCTGGCGGACGAACGCCAGCGCCTCGCGGCCCTGGACCTTCTGCGGCCCGGCGGCGAAGTCGGCGCCGGAGAACTCGTCCCGGGTGGCCTGGTTGAGGCACACGTCCACGCCGCCGACGGCCTTGGTGATCTCGTAGAACCCGACCAGGTTGATCTCGGCGTAGTGGTCGACGGTGACGCCGGTGAGGTCCTGGACGGTCGCGATGAGGTTCTTCGCGCCGTCCTTGCGGGACTTGACGTCCAGCTGGGCCGGGTCGGACTCGCCCTCGCGCTTGAGGCGCTCGATGGCGTCGTCCTTGCCGTACCCGTACGCCGAGTTGATCTTGTGGCGGCCGTAGCCGCCCGCGATCTTCACGTACGAGTCGCGCGGGAACGACACCGCGACGGCCTTGCCGCCGTCGTTCGGCACGTGCATCAGGATCAACGTGTCGGTGTTCAGGCCGCCGGCCGTCTCGTCGCCCGCCTGGAGCTCGTCGAGGACCTCCCGCGGCAGCGGGTTGCCCTTCGAGTCGGTGCGGCTGTCCATGCCCACCATGAGGATGTCGACCGAGCCGTCGGCGGGCTTCTCGCCGCCGCCCTCCGCGCCGATCACGTCCGTGGTGGAGATGCTCTCGGTCAGCGACTGGAAGTTGGCGTACGCGTAGCCCGTGCCCAGCAGCACGGCCACCGAGGCGAGCGCCAGGACCGTGCGGCCGACGAGCGCGCCG
>NZ_JBPKJK010000159.1:0-20206 GCF_051756985.1 Saccharothrix sabaoui | reverse complement strand
TGAGTTCTACGTCCGGAACGTAGAACTCAGGGGTCCTGAGTGTTGGACTCTCGAGGCCCCGGCGTTGGACTCTCGGGGCCTGAGCGTTGGACTCTCGCGGGTTAGGTGAGGGTGGACAGGGCTTCTGCCACTTGGCGGGTCACTTCGGGTTCGGCGGCGGCTCGGTCGGCGGGGACTAGGCCGGTCCGGGTTCGGCGGTCCAGGACGTCGTCGGCGTCGAGGGCGCCCTCGTGGTGGACCGCCCAGGCGACCTCGCCCACCTCGGCCACGCGGGGGGCTTCGCTGCCGTAGCGGGCGACCAGGTGGGGCGCGCCGGTGGCGGGGCCCGCGCCCACCAGGGGCAGGTTCGCGGTGCGGGTGGGGACCGCGGTCAGGCCGGTGGCGGTCACGGCGTCCGCGGCCATGCGGCGGTACGTGGTGAGCTTGCCGCCCACGACCGTGGTGACGTTGTCCCGCTTGAGCACCGCGTGCCGGCGGGACAGGTCGGCGCTCGCGCCCGTGCCCGCCAGCAGGGGGCGGAGACCGGCGAACGCGCCCAGGACGTCGGCGTGCGCCAGCGGGCGCTCCAGGACCGAGGACGCCACCGAGAGCAGGAAGTCCACGTCGGACCGCGGCACCTCGGGCACGTCGGGGACCGGCCCGTCGACCGGCTCGTCGGTCAGCCCCACGTAGACGCGCCCGTCCTGCTGGGGGAGCAGCAGGGCGAAGCGGTTGCGGGACCCGGGCACCGGCACGGTCAGCGCGGTGCCGGTCAGGCCGGCGGTGGAGGCGGCGAGGACCAGGTGCGACCCCCGCGACGGGCGCAGGTCCACGTCCACCAGCGACCCCGCCCACACGCCCGTCGCGTTCACCGCGGCACGGGACGTCACGGTGAACGACTCGCCGGTCAGGGTGTCGGTGGCGGTGGCGCCGGTGGGGGTCAGGGCGTCCACGCGGGTCCTGGTCAGCACGCGCGCGCCCAGGCCGGCGGCGGTGCGGGCCAGGGCCACCACGAGGCGGGCGTCGTCGACCAGCTGCCCGTCGAACCCGAGCAGGCCGCCCCGCAGGTCCGCGCGGCGCAGGCCGGGGGCGAGGGCCAGGGCCTCGGCGGCGGGCACGCGGCGTGGTGGCGGCAGCACGCCGGCCGGGGTGCGGGCCGCGCGCCGCAGCACGTCGCCCGCCCGCAGGCCGGCCATCACCACCGGGTCGTGCGAGCGCCCGTGCAGCGGCACGAGCTGCGGCAGGGCGCGCACCAGGTGCGGCGCGGTGCGGGTCATCAGGATGCCGCGCTCCACGGCGCTCTCCCGGGCCAGGCCGACCTCGCCCCGGGCGAGGTAGCGCAGGCCGCCGTGCACGAGCTTGCTCGACCACCGGGACGTGCCGAACGCGAGGTCGCGCGCCTCCAGCAGGCACACGGTCAGGCCGCGCGCCGCCGCGTCGAGCGCCACGCCCGCGCCCGTCACGCCGCCGCCCACGACGAGCAGGTCCACCGGCGTCGACGAGACGTGGTCCAGGTCGCGGGCCCGCCGCGCGGCGTTGAGGGACGTGCTCACGACAGCGCCGCGTCGAGGTAGGCGGCGAGTTCGGCCAGCAGGTCGTCGAAGTCCAGGTCGGTCGTCGCGGGCCGCACCGACAGCACCAGCGACTGCGTCGTCAGCAGCACGAGCCGCGCCTGCGCGGTGGCCGAACCCGCCCGGACCGACCCGTCGGCGTGCCCCTCGGCGATCCGCGCGACGAGGAACGCCTCGACCATCCGCTGCGTGCTGCCGAGCCGCTGCACCAGGTAGGGCAGCATCAGCTCGGCGTCCAGGTCGAGCACCCGCCGCATGAGCGGGTCGGCGGCGAGCAGCCGGATGCCCTGCACGGCCTGGTCGACCAGCCGTTCCCGCGCGGTCGCGCCGGTCACCTCGACGCGGCCGAGCAGCGCGGTGAACTCCCTGGTCATCAGGGCGCGCACGAGCGTGCCCACGTCCGGGAACCGGCGGTAGAGGGTCATCCGGCTCACGCCGGCGCGCTTCGCGATGTCCGTCAGCGTGGTGCGCCGCACCCCGACCTCGACCACGCAGTCGCGGGCCGCGTCGAGGAGCGCGTCATCACTGTGACGTTGAGACGTCATGTGTCACACTGTAGCGGTGACCGAGCGCATCGACCACACCCTCCGGGGACGGTGGACCACCGACCAGGGGCACCTGCCGCCGCACGCCCTCACGTGGCTCCGCCGGCGGACGGGGCTCACCGGCGCCACCACCCCGGCCCGCGCGCCCGTCGTGCCGGACTCGGCCCTGGGCGACGCCGCGCGCGCCGCGCTGGGCGCCGTCGTCGGCCCCGGCCACGTCCGGGTGGACCCGGGGTCGCGCCTGGGCCGCGCCGGCGGCCTGTCCTACCTGGACCTGCTGCGGCAGCGCGGCGACGGCGACCTCGCCGTGCCCGACGCCGCGGTGCTGCCCGGCACGCCCGAGGAGGTCACCGAGGTCCTCAGGACCTGCGTCGAGCACGACGTGGCGGTGGTCCCGTTCGGCGGCGGCACGTCCGTCGTCGGCGGCGTCACGGCCCTGCGCGGCGACAAGGCCGCCGTCATCGCCCTGGACCTGAGCCGGCTCGACCGGCTCGTCTCGGTGGACCCGGTGTCCCGCCTGGCCGTGCTCCAGGCCGGCCTGCCCGCGCCCGAGGCCGAACGGCTGCTCGCCGCGCACGGCTTCACCCTCGGCCACGTCCCGCAGTCCTACGAGCGGGCGACGATCGGCGGGTTCGCCGCGACCCGCTCGGCCGGCCAGGCGTCCTCCGGCTACGGCCGGTTCGAGGACCTGGTCGAGGGCGTCCGGCTGAGCACGCCGGTGGGCGAGTGGCGGCTCGGCGCGGCGCCCGCGTCCGCCGCCGGTCCCGACCTCAAGCAGCTCGTGGTCGGCAGCGAGGGCGCGTTCGGCGTCATCACGGAGGTGGAGCTGCGGCTGCGCCCGCGCCCCGCGGTCGAGCGCTACGAGGGGTTCTTCGTGGACGGCTGGGAACGCGGCACCGAGGTCGTGCGCGACCTCGCCCAGCGGCGGGTGCTCGCCGACGTCACCCGGCTGTCCGACGCGGACGAGACCGAGGTGTCGCTCGCGCTGACCGGCGGCTGGAAGACCTCGGCGCTCAAGGCGTACCTGCGGGCGCGGGGCGTGGCCGAACCGTGCCTGCTGGTCCTGGGCTGGCACGGGAGCACCCCGCGCGAGGTCCGCCGCCGGAAGCGGGAGGCGCTGCGAGGACCGGCGCTGCGGGGACCGGCGCTGCGGGGACCGGTGCTGGGGGGACCGGTGCTGCGGGGATCGGCGCTGCGGGGACCGGCGCCGCGCGGGGCGAAGCTGGTGGCCCTGGGGACCGCCCTCGGCGAGGCGTGGCGGCACGGCCGGTTCGCCGGGCCGCGCCAGCGCGACGCGCTGATGGAGGTCGGCGTGTGCGTCGAGACCCTGGAGACCGCCGCGCACTGGTCGCGGCTCTCCGAGCTGCGCGACGCCGTGCGCGGGGCGCTGGTCGACGCCCTGGGGCGGCGGTGCGTGGTCATGTGCCACGTCTCGCACGCCTACGAGACCGGCGCGTCCCTGTACTTCACCGCCGTCACCGCCCGCGACCCCGACGACCCGGTCGGCCAGTGGCGGGTCGCGAAGGCCGCCGCGGCCGAGGCCGTCGCCGGGCTCGGCACGATCACCCACCACCACGCGGTGGGCACCGACCACGCGCCGTACCTGGAGGGCGAGATCGGCGCGCTCGGCGTGGACGTGCTGGCCTCGGTCAAGCGCACCCTCGACCCGACCGGCGTGCTCAACCCCGGCAAGCTGATCCCCGGCGCGCCCCTCGCCGGCGGGTTCACCCCGTCGGGGCTAGCGTCGCGGGATGACCGGTGACCTGCTGATCCGCTCCGTGCGGCCGTGGCCGAACAGCCCCGGCGCCCCCGCCGTCGACGTGCTGTGCGCGGACGGCCGCATCACGGCGGTCGCACCCGACCTGACGGCACCCGGGGGCACGCCCGCGGTCGACGGGCGCGGCGGCGTGCTGCTGCCCGCGTTCACCGACGCGCACGCGCACCTCGACTCCACGCGCCTCGGCCTGCCCTTCCGCCCGCACAGCGCGGGGACCGGCCTCGCCGAGCTGGTCGAGGACGACCGCCGCCACTGGCGCGACGCGGAGGAGTCCGTCGCCGACCGCGCCACGCGCACGCTGGGGCGCACCATCGCGTCCGGTGCGACGCACGTCCGCAGCCACGCGCAGGTCGACGTGGACTCGGGGCTGGACCGGCTCGACGGCGTGCTGGCCGCCCGCGAGGCGCACGCCGACCGCGCGCACGTCGAGGTGGTGGCGTTCCCGCAGTGCGGCATCCTGCGCGAGAAGGGCACCGCCGAGCTGCTCGACGCCGCCCTGCGGTCGGGTGCCGACCTCGTCGGCGGCCTCGACCCGGCGGGCGTCGACCGCGACCCGGTGCGGCACCTCGACCTCGTGTTCGGCCTGGCGGAGAAGCACCAGCGCGGGGTGGACGTGCACCTGCACGACACCGGCTCGCTCGGCGCGTTCGAGGTCGAGCTGGTGTGCGAGCGGGTCGCCGCGCTCGGGATGCAGGGGCAGGTCACGATCAGCCACGCGTTCGCGCTGTCCACAGTGGACGCCGATCGGCAGCGCGAGCTGGTCGACCTGCTCGCCGGGCACGACGTCGCGGTCACCACGGTCGCGCCGGGCGCGCGGGAACCCCTGCCGCTGCTCGGGCTGCGCCGCGCGGGCGTGCGCCTCGGCCTCGGCCAGGACGGCATCCGCGACTACTGGTCCCCCTACGGCAACGGCGACATGCTCGACCGGACCTGGCAGCTCGCGTACCGCGGCGGCTTCCGCCGCGACGACCAGGTCGAGATGTGCGCGGACATCGCCACCCGCGGCGGCGCCGCCGTGCTGGGCCGGTCCCTCGGCCTCACCGAGGGCTCGCCCGCCGACCTGGTCGTGGTGCCCGGCGACACCGTCACCGCCGCCGTGATGGACCGCGCCCCGCGCACGCTGGTCGTGCGCGCGGGGCGCGTCGTCGCCGCCGACGGCGAACTGGTCCGGCCGTAGCCCGCCGGGGCACCGCGCGGCGGGCTACGGCGGTTACAGGGTGACGAGCGCCTTGCCGGTGTTCTCCCCGCGCAGCATCCCGATGAACGCCTCCGGCGCGCGCTCGATGCCCTCGGTGACCGTCTCCCGGTAGCGCAGCGCGCCCTCCGCGATCCAGCCGGACACCTCCTCGGTGAACCGCCCCTGCAGGTGCCTGTGGTCGTACACGAGGAAGCCGCGCAGCGTGAGCCGCTTGCCCACGGCCAGGCCGAGCTTGGTCGGGCCGACCGGCTCCCGCGTGTTGTAGTTGGAGATCGAGCCGCACAGCGCGGCCCGGCCGTACGGGTTGAACGAGGCCAGCGCGGCGTCGAGGTGGTCGCCGCCGACGTTGTCGAAGTACACGTCGATGCCGTCCGGCGCGGCGTCCGCGAGCAGCTCGACGACCGGGCCGTCCTTGTAGTTGAACGCCGCGTCGAAGCCCAGCTCGTCCACCAGGTACTCGACCTTGGCGGCGCTGCCCGCGCTGCCGATGACGCGCTTCGCGCCGCGCAGCCTCGCCACCTGGCCGGCGACCTGGCCGACCGCGCCCGCCGCGCCGGAGACGAACACGACGTCGCCCTCCTGCATCGCCGCCACCTCCAGCAGGCCCGCGTACGCGGTCATGCCGGGCATCCCCAGCACGCCCAGGTACGCGCCGAGCGGCGCGGCGGCCGGGTCGACCTTCACCGCGGTGGAGGCGTCGACGTCGGCGTACTCGCGCCAGCCCAGGTCGTGCAGCACGGTGTCGCCCACCTGGAAGCCGGGGTCCTCCGACGCCACGACCTCGCCGACCGCGCCGCCGCTGAGCGCCTCGCCGACCTCGAACGGCGGCACGTAGGACTTGACCGCGTTCATCCGGCCCCGCATGTACGGGTCGACGCTCATCAGCCGGTTGCGGACCAGGAGCCGGCCCTCGCCGGGGGTCGGCACGGGCGCTTCGGCCAGGGTGAAGTCCCCGGCGGTCGGGAAGCCCTCGGGCCGCGAGGCCAGGCGGATCTCACGCGAGGTGCTCGGCAGTGTCATAAGGGCGACAACCGCGCGGGCCCGGTGGGCTGTTCCGGCGATCAGGTGTGACGTGCGTCCCGCAGGGCCGCTACGGACCGGTACCCGAACCCCAACCGGCGGTAGACGGCGATGGCGGCCGGGTTGTCGGCGTTGACCATCAGCGCGCACGTCCCGCGCTCCGCCAGCAGGTCCCGGACGACGAACGCGCACAGGGCCGTCGACAGCGACCGGCCCCGGTGGTCCGGGTGGGTCGCCACGCCCGCGACGAACCCGACGCCGGGGGCCGACCACGCGTCCGCCGCGACCGCCGCGAGCACGCCGTCCACGCGCAGCCCGGCCCAGCGGGTCGGCCCCGGCTCGTGCGGCCACACGTACGTGTCGGGGTTGGCCTTGCGCAGCAGGGACTCGACGGCGTCGTGCTCGTCCTCGCCCAGCCACTCGGGAGCCAACCACCCGGGAGCCGGCCACCCGGGACGGGCTTCGGGCAGCCGCCCACCGCGCTCCATCCACCCGAAGACGCCCCGCACCGGCCACCCCAGAGCGGCGGCCAGCTCCTCGGTGACCAGCGGCGCGGTGCCCGGCCGGGCGTGCGCGTCGAGCAGCGCGCCCACGTCGTCCACCGGGCCCGCCGCCACCAGCCGGTCGTGCCGGTTCAGGCCCGGCGCGAGCACGGCCACCGCGCCGCCGTGCGCCCACGCCGCGCCGCCGGCGCGCCAGTACCCGGGCAGGAGGGACTGGGCGGCCCAGCGCACCAGGGGGTCGGGGCCGGCCGCGGCCACGTCGGCCGGGGTGGTCAGTTCGCGCATGACCGCATCATCACCCGGGGGCTACCCTGACCCGCGTGGACATCCGCCGCGTCACGTCGTTCGACGCCGTCGTGGCCGCGGGCCACCTGTTCGACGCCGCGCCGCGCGAGGACGCCACCCGGGCGTTCCTCGCCGACGACCGGCACCACCTGCTCGTCGCCTACGTCGACGGCGAGCCCGCCGGGTTCGTCTCCGGCGTGGAGACCATCCACCCCGACAAGGGCGTGGAGATGTTCCTCTACGAGCTGGGCGTGGACGAGGCGCACCGGCGGCGCGGCGTGGGCACCGCCCTCGTCGGCGCCCTCGTCGACCTGGCCCGCGCGCGGGGCTGCACCGGCGCGTGGGGCGGCACCGAGCGGGACAACGCCGCCGCGCTGGCCACCTACCGCAGGGCGGGCGCCGACACGGACTTCGGCACGGTCGTCGTCTCCTGGGACTTCTAGCCGCGCCCGGCCCGCCAGGTACCCCGGCCCGTCAGGTACCCCGGCCCGTCAGGCGCCCTTGCGGCGCAGCAGGGTGCGCTTCTGGAGCGACTCCTCCAGCGCCTCGAACGCGCGGTCCATCGCCTCGTCGTACTCGTGCTGCGGGCGCGGCGGCACCGACTCGTCCGGCGCGGGCACCGGGGTCATCGTCATCCACCGCTCCTCCCAGAGCAGCTCGACGACGGCCTCCCAGTGCACCCGCACGACGGCGCGCACCAGCTTCTCCCGCTCGATGACCTCGACCACCCGCTCCTGGGACGCGGCCAGCCGGTCCAGCAGCTCGCGCGCCCGGACCCGGTCGTGGGCGCGCATCCGGTCGACCGACTCGCCGGCGAGGCCGATCAGCTCCTTGTACCGCTCCACCGCCGAGACCCCCGGGACCCCCGGGACCGCCTCGGCCCCGCCGCCCCCGGTGTGGCCGGGTTCCCCGTGGACCCGCTGCGCCGGTGCGTGGCCCCGCTGCGCCGGCACCGCGGACACGTGGCTGATCATGGTTCCTCCCGGGTGTCGAACGGGATGACGACCTCGGGCCGCGAGTGCTCGAACCGGTCGAAGAACAGCCCGCGCCGCGGTCGGGGCGACCACGACAGGACCGGCTCCGGCCCGAGCGACAGCAGCTCCTTGCCCTGGATGTCGAACGCCACCCACGCGCCGATGTCGTCGTAGGCGCCGGGCGACAGGCTGTTCTTCAACCGCTGCACGCCGCGCCACCACCCCAGCACGTGGGTGCGGTGCTCCGGCCCGTGCCGCAGCACGGTCCGCAGCCGGTCCACGCCCGACGTCCTGGTGTCGTCCTTGGTCTCCAACAGGGTGTGCGCGGCGTCCACGCCGTAAACCACCAGGTAGTGGGGGAGCGGCGGGGCGGGCGTCCGGTCGGTGGTCCGCGCCGCGATGCCCCCGGCCGTCTCGACGAGGAGGTCCTGCACGTCGTTGAGGTCCTTCAGGGACGCCTCGTGGCCCACGTCGTGCAGCTGCTTGCACAGCTCCTCGGCGAACGGCTTCGCGTCCTCGACCAGCCACACCACGCTGAACCGGGCGGCGCCGGGCTCGTGCTGGCGGGCCAGGGACAGCGCCGCGCCGTTCAGCACGGCCGCCGCCTCCTGGACGATCGAGCCGAGCACCGCGACGTTGCGGCCCGGCGTGCGGGCCAGGCGCACCTTGGCCGCGCTGCCCGCCACGTCGATGACCTGGCCCAGCAGCACGGTCGGGTTGCCGTCGCTCGGCCGCAGCGCCCGGAAGTCCGGCAGCGTGGCCAGCACGGGCACCTTGCTGCCGTCGAACAGGATCGGTTCGGCCAGGTCGGCCGGCCGGCGGCGGTGCAGCTCGCCCTGGAGGGCGTCGATCGTGCCCCGGGCGGTGGCGTCCGGGATGCGCGCCACCTCGTTGCCCGGCCGCACGCCCGACTCGTGGTTGACCACCGCGTGCCAGCGGGGCAGCTCCGCGGCGGCGTCGTTCAGGTCGGCCAGCACGCGGCGCGACTTGGGCAGCGCGATGCGCACGGTGAACTGCTCGAAGATCGCCGACCGGCCCCAGAACGCCTGGATGCTCGACACGTCCTGGCTCGACAGCACCAGGTGGATGCCCTGCGACCGGCCGCGCCGGGCCACGTCCTCCAGCAGCTGGGTGGCCTGGGCGGTGACCGGGTCGCGCTCGCCGAACATGTACTGGAACTCGTCGATCACGGCCACGATCCGCGGCCAGTGCCCGGCCGGGTCCTCCTCGCGCAGCTGCTCCAGCTTGGTGACCTCGTGCCGCTTCGCCGCGTCGGCCCGCCGGCGCATCTCGTCGGACAGGAACGCCAGCAGCGCCACGCCGAACTCGCGGTCGGTGTTGACGTTGACGCCGACCAGCCGGGCGTGCGGCAGCCACGTCGGGTCCTTGCGGCCCGGCGCGAACTGCGCGAACGACACGCCCTCCTTGAAGTCGAGCAGGTACAGCTCCAGCTCGTCGGGCGAGTACCGGGCGGCGAGGCTGCCCAGCATGGCGTAGAGGAAGTTCGTCTTGCCCGAGCCGCTGGGACCGCCGATCAGCGCGTGCGGCGAGGTGTCGCCCAGGCCCACCAGCACCGGTTCGCCGTCCTGGTGGCCGACGGGCGCGGCGACGCCGGCCGCCGAGGACTCGCGCCACAGCTGCTCGGGCAGCAGGTCGGCGAACGTGCTCTGCCGCGTGCGGCGCGCCTCCCGCTCGTCCGCGATGGCCGCGCAGGCCCGTGGCACGGCGGCGCGCGGGAACGGCGGGTCGAGCGCCACGGTGACGTGCTCGCCGGTCATCGTGCAGGTGGCGGTCTGGTCGGCGGCGACCACCACGGTCTCGATCGGCGAGTTCACCGTGATCGGGATGTCGACGATGACCAGCTCGACGCGCGCGGCGAGGCCGTTGCGGGCCACCCGCTGCAACTGCTGCTGGTGCTCCTCCCGCAGCGCCCGCCGGTTGCCGAACAGCACGGCCACCCGCCACGGCTCGGTGCGCCGCCCGCCCGCCGCCCGCACCGACTGGTGGCCCTCCACCAGCACGTCGGTGTGCACGCGGCGGATGTGGTCGGACAGCTCGTCGAGCAGCTCGTGCAGCCGGGACGGGTCGTGCACGGTCAGCAGGCCCGCCCTGGTCAGCGGGTACAGGCCGGGCAGCGAGCCGGTCAGCGCGTTGACGTCCCACACGTGGACGTGCACCAGGCCCGGCTGGAAGTGGCTGAGCACCCGCAGCAGCAGGTTCTCCACCAGCCCCTCGGCGGCGTGGCGGCTCTCGTGCGTGGACGAGACGTGCAGGTGCGCGTGGTCGAGCAGCGGGACCGCCACCGGGAACCGCCGGGGCTCCGGGGCGCTGCGCACCACGCCCGTGCCGACGCGCCACAGCTCCGGCACGGGCTCGCCGCCGTCCGCGTTGCCGGGCCGCCCCAGCCACGACTCGTGCGGCCACGACGCCGGGCCCTCGGCGACCGCGTCGACCAGGGCGGCCAGCTGGTCCGGGCCCTGCTCGGACCACTCGCGGAACGCCTCGACCCGGTCGACGAGCGCCCGCGCGAGCTGCTGGGAGAACAGCGGGTTCGCCAGCGCCCCGGCCAGCAGCGGGTCCTCCAGCGCCCGGTCGACGCCGTCGCCGCGCAGCATCACCTCGAACATGTCGCGGGCGCGCTCGTCGGCCAGGAGGCGGTGCTCGCGCGAGGCGTTGCCCAGCGCGGCGGCGACCGCCGCGCGGAACTCCTCGAAGGCGGCCTCGATCCTCCTGCGGCGCTCGTCACGCCTGCTCACGTCACAGCTCCCCGGACACTCGTTGGACCAGCTCGATGCTGCCGACGATCAGCTCCAGCTCGTCGGCGAACATCTCACCCGCCTTGGTGAACTCCGGCGGCACGAGGGACTCCGGGTGGTGGGCGCTCGCGGCGGACAGCAGGCCGACGGCCTCGTCCAGCGCGTCGCGCGCCTCCCGGACGCAGCGGTAGGCGTCGCGGAGGAACTCGCAGCTCTGGTCGAGCGCGACCCTGATCTCGCCCACCGTCGCCACGTCAGAGCCCTGAGTTGTAGCTCTCGGCCTGGTTGATACCGGCCCGGAGCTGGTTCTGGAGGTCGGTCACACCACCCGCGACCTCGGCGAAGTGCGCGTTGGCCTGCTCGACCTCGGACTGGCCGCTGCCCTGCGTGGTCTGGCTGAGCAGGGCCTGGGCGTCCTCGGCGAGGTCGGCGGCCTGTTGCAGGGCGTTGATGCTGTCGTTCGCCTTGCTGACGGCCTGGGCGATCGCCGTGCGAACTTCTTCGACGGTGGCCATGTCCGGTACCGACCCCTCCTGGGCGCTCGCTGGTGTTCCTATAGTTGAAAGTAGTACCTAAAGTTTCGTGTTTCACAAGCAAGATCGGCTGACCGGGTGGAATGGCAAATCCACTCGTTCGGTTCAGCGAAGTGGATCTCAGCCGGGCACCGTCCACACGAATGCCGATGCGGGCGTCGCTGTGAGTTCCAGGGCTGCGATCCCACTCGGTGGGACGGTTGTGGCTGACCAGCGCGTGGTCCCGGACTCGCCGACCCACTCCACGGACGTCCACCCCGAACGGCCCAGCGACGCGGCGGCGTCCTGTAGCGCGACCGTGGCCGAAGTAACTTTCAGACCAAGATCGATGTGCACGCTCTGCAGGTGCCCGAGAGGAGCCACTCGGGTGATCTTGCCATTCCCCGCGACCCGGCTCGCTACCGCCCGTGCCTGCCACTCGGCCCGCTCGGGGCGGTCGGTGTGCACGTCGACGCGCAGCAGCAGGCGGGTGCCCGTGCCCACCTCGGGCGCGGCCGGCTCCCCGGGCCCGTCCGGCACCTCCCCGCGGTGCGCCGGGTCGCCGCCGACCCACGCCTCCACCAGCAGCCGCTCCCCGCCCGGCAGCAGGCCGTCGAGCCGGTCCGGGTCGTCCAGCACCGTCCACGCCGTCGGCGGCTCGCACGCCACCCGCGGCACCGGCAGGTCGTCGCCCAGCAGCCGCACGAACGACCGCACGGCGCGGGCCAGCGCGGCGGCCACGTTCCGCGCCACCCGCTCGCCGCTCGGCCGGCTGATCGTCACCGACCAGCAGCCCGGCTCCTCGTCGGAGCAGTCGGTGGCCCGCACGACCCGCCCGCCCAGGCGCAGCAGGCCGGCGCAGGCGTCGCGCGCCTGCCGCTCGTCGTCGGCCGCCACCACCGCGGTGATCAGCAGCTCCAGGTCTTGTCCCACCATGTCGGGACGGAATTGTCCACGACACGGTCGGGGGGTGTCAGCGGCCCTTTGCCGTCACCCACAAGCAGTGCCCTTCGAGCACCCCTCGTGATGACCCCTGATCAGCGCGTTTTGGCGGGCTGAAACAGCGCATCACACGATGTGGTCGGCGGCGGGCGGTGGTGCGTCGCCGAGACGACGATGACTCGCGCATGGTCACAAACACTCAGGAGGTTCCCATGCGCACTGTCATCCGGTTCATCGCCGCGAGCGCGGTCTCGCTGCCGCTGCTGATCGGGGCCGCGGGCATCGCCTCGGCCGATCCCGGCACCCACACGGAGCACGAGAACTACACCGTGGCCGCCTCGTCGGAGGGCTCGTTCGTCCACGAGGTCGAGGCCGGTGCGTACGACGACGACGTGGCGTACTTCCACGAGGGCTTCGTGGGCGCCGGGTCCGAGGGCGCGGGCTACTACGAGGTGAGCGCGGTGTCCTACCCCGGTGGTGCGCACTACGAGGACGAGTACGCCTTCGCGGGTCCGCACGGCGCGGTCGTGGGCGGTGCGGAGAGCAGCGCCGACAGCGGTGACTGGGACGACGAGGGCTGGGACGACTGACCCGGTCCCGACCCGACCCGGGCGCCACCCGGCCCCGTGATCAGCCCAGGTCCAGCACCCGCCGGACGAACGCCACCACGTCGGCCAGCACCTCGGCCGAGTTGGTCTCGTTGAACACCTCGTGCCGGGCGCCGGGGTAGACGCGCTCCTCGAACAGCAGGCCGCGCAGGCGGTCGGTGCCGGTGCGGGTGTCCGCGAGCGGCACGAGGTCGTCGGCGTCGCCGTGCAGCCAGAGGGTCGGCAGGTCCTCCAGGGACGGGCCGTAGTTGACCTCGTCCAGGGCCCGTTCCAGGGCCTCCAGGGTCGGTCGCTTGAACGGGCCGTGCCAGACCAGGGGATCTGCGGCGTACCGCTTGCCGACCTCCGGGTCGCGGGACAGGGCGGCCGGGTCGATCGGCGTGTCCGGCACCTCCGCCGGGGACAGCATGTCGAGCCCCTGCCAGGTGCCCAGGACGGGCGCGGAGAGCACCAGGGCGGCCGGCGGGTGCAGCTGCGCGTACCGGGCGGCGACCAGGCCGCCCACCGAGTGCCCGACCAGCACGAGGGGCAGGTCGGACGCGGCCGAGTCGACCGCCGCGCCCACGTCGGCGACCAGGCCCTCGAAGTCGGTGATCAGCGCCCGTTCGCCGTCCGAGCCGCCGTGCCCGACGTGGTCGGCGGCCACCACCAGGGCGCCCGCCTCGACCAGGGCCTCCGCGACGTGCCCGTACCGGCCGCCGTGCTCGCCGTACCCGTGCACGAGCACGGCGAGCCAGGAGGCGTCCAGGTTGGGCCAGGTGCGGACGGCGAGTTCCCCGGCGTGACCGGGGACGTTGGACTGGATCACCTAGGCAGCGTAGAACGCGCTGATGACGATCCGACCGCCGGCGCACACCGGGCCGAAGTTCCAGGCCAGGCTCATCGGCTGGGTCTCGTCCGGCGGGATGGCCACCGCCTGGGTCGCCTCCGGCTCGCACGGCCGGTCGACCGGCTCGGCGTCGGTGGCCACGACGGTCCAGTGCAGGTTCGCCGCGGCCCGCGCCTTCGGCGGCAGGACCACCGGTGACGGCCCCGGGTCGGCGTCGCGCTCCAGGGCCGTCGGCACGGGCTGCCCGCCGGCGTCGAGCAGCTGGAGGCCGCTGTAGCCGTTGAGCGTGCACGGCGCCGTGCCGTTGTTGGTCACCACGAGCTTGGCGTAGCGGTTGCCGGTGGCCGCGTCGGTCGGCTGGACCTCGCCCGCGAGCACGGCCGCCGAGCAGCGGCCCGAGGCCGGGGCGGCGCTCGCCGCCGGCGAGGTCGGCGGCACGGGCGCTGCGCTGTCCGGTGCGGCGCTGTCCGGTGCGGAGCTGCCGGGTGCGGCGCCCGAGGACGTCGCCACCACGATGCCCGACTGGTCGGCCGCCGGTCGGGCCTCGCCGCCGCTGCCGCCGCCGCACGCGGACAGCACGACCGCGAGGGCGCCGAACGCCGCGCTCGCCGCGAGTGGTCGCCTCATGTCCACCTCCTGGTCCGGTGAGTGGTCCTCACTGGGAGGACGTACCCAGCGGGCAGGTGGTTGGGTCGGTCTGCCAACAATTCACCGTATTGGGCGTGTCACGCGTTGCTCCCCACCCAACCGTCGGGCAGCTCGGGCATGTCGCCCAGCTCGGCCGTCCACAGGTAGGTCCAGCACACCAGGCCGTCGGGGAGCGTGACGCGCACGCGGGTGTACTCGTCGCCCTCGTACTCGTCGAGCACCGGCAGGGCGTCCTCGGGGTGCTCCAGCCGCAGCACGTGGCCGGGCACGCCGGGACCGGCGTCGTCCACGGCGCGGGGGCGCAGGGCGGGGTAGCCGCGACCGGTGTCGTGCAGCGTGCCGGGCAGGCGGGCGGGCACCGGGTCGCCGCTGGTCAGCGGTTCCACGAGGGGCCACGCGGCCATGCCGGGCCGGAGCGTGCCGTAGGTGAAGAGGCGGTCGGGCCAGTCGTCGGGGGACGGGTCGCCGTGCACGGGCACCACGTCCAGGCCGTCGGTCGCGGCGGGCCACCCGCCCAGCCGCGCCGCGCCGGCCTGGTCCACGTCGGCGCAGCGCACCGGCCGCCCGTTGACCAGCAGCGGCATCCGCCTCGACCCGGCGCCGGTGTAGGCGAGCACGGAGTCGACGACGCCGCCGTCGAACAGGGTCACGCGGCCGGTGCGCACGCGCACGAGGCGGTAGCGCAGCCCCCGGCCCTCGCAGCGGTCGAGCACCCGGAGCTGCTCCGCGGTGGCGAACCACACCGCGTGCTCCTCCTCGACGCCCGGCACCGCGGCGAGCGTCGCCGGCCGCTGCCCGTCGACCTTGCGCAGCCCGGCCGCCCAGACGGCGGCGAGCCCCTCGCAGCGGGCGCGCAGGACGACCGCCGGGCCGGTCAGGCCGAGTTCCTCGCGCAGCCAGGTCACCTTGGCGGGGTTGGCGTTGGAGCCGTAGGCGAGCACCGGCATCCGGCCCGCCAGCGGCGGTTCGCCGTGCCCGGCCAGCCACTCGTCGAGGTCCCGGCCGTCCGGGGCCACGCGCCACCCGGAGTCGGCGCCCCGGTCGGGGGTGACCGGCCAGCCGGCGCCGTCGAGGTGCACGAAGCAGTGTCCCGGCCGAGCGCCCGGATAGGGCTCGGCCGGGTGACTATCGTCCGTGAAGGGCTGCGTCATGAATCCCATTCTGGCAAGGCCCACCTGGAATTCACCCGTTGTCGCGTTCGGTTGAGCGCTGTCACACGCTCCCGTCCCGCCGCGCGTCGTAGGCGCGCTGGGCCGCCACCAGCTCCGGCAGGTTCTCCTCGATCCACCCGAACAACCCCCTGATCCGCTCCGCGACGTGGGTACCCGCGGGGGTGAGCGAGTAGTCCACGCGCGGGGGGATCACGGGGTGGACCTCGCGGTGCACCAGCCCGTCCCGCTCCAGCGCCTGCAACGTCTGGGCCAGCATCTTCTCGCTCACCCCGGCCACCGCGCGGCGCAGCTCGCCGAAGCGCAGCGTGCCGTCCAGCAACTTGCCCAGCACCAGGCTGCCCCACTGGCTCGTGGCGTGGCCGACGATCAGGCGGGACGGGCAGTTGCGGTCGTAGACATCACCATCCGGCTTCACGACGACGACGCTACCTGCGAGCTTTCCCAAACGTAAGTACCGTACGGAGAAGTGGGTACTGCCGAAAAGTTAGTGTCCTGCCTACCGTCGTCGCCATGACGATCCTGATCACCGGCGCGACCGGCCACCTCGGCTCCCTGATCCTCCGGCACACCCTCGACCGCGTGCCGGCCGGCGAGGTCGTGGCGTCGGCGCGCGACCCGCGCGAGGTGGACGTCCCCGGCGTGGAGGTCCGGCCGGGCGACTTCGCGGGCGACCTGTCGGCGACGTTCGCGGGCGTCGACCGGCTCGTGCTGGTCTCCGCCGACGGCCCCGAGCGGCTCGACCTGCACCGGGCGGCGGTGCGGGCGGCGGTGGACGCGGGCGTGCGGCACGTCTTCTACACGTCGGTCACCGACGCCGACACCTCGCCGCTGGCGCTGGCCGCCGACCACGCCGCCACCGAGCGGCTCCTCCGCGACAGCGGCCTCGCGTTCACGTTCCTGCGCAACGGCATGTACCACGAGAACTACCTGAACCCGGGCCCCGTCGTGACCGCCGCGGGCGACGGGCGGATCGCCTCGGCGTCCCGGGACGACCTGGCGCTGGCCGCCGCCGTCGCGGTCACCACCGACGGCCACGAGGGCGTCGTGCACGAGCTGACCGGGCCGCGCGCGTGGAGCTTCGACGAGCTGGCCGCGCTGCGCGGCACCACGCACACCCCGGTCACCGCCGAGGAGCGCGTGGCGGGCCTCACGGGCTTCGGCCTGCCGCCCTTCGTGGCCGAGCTGCTCACCGACATCGAGGTCTGCATCGGCCGCGGCGCGCTCGCCGGGGTGCGGCCCGACCTGGAGAAGCTGATCGGCCGCGCGCCCACGACCATCG
Source organism: Saccharothrix sabaoui (assembly GCF_051756985.1). Classification (NCBI taxonomy): domain Bacteria; kingdom Bacillati; phylum Actinomycetota; class Actinomycetes; order Pseudonocardiales; family Pseudonocardiaceae; genus Saccharothrix; species Saccharothrix sabaoui. Next base: position 3,608 of record NZ_JBPKJK010000159.1, on the reverse strand, counting down.
AGGACGCGGTGCGCGCCGCCGCGTGACCGGGGGAGGGGGAGGTGGAGGGGCGTGGGAGAGCACCCCTCCACCCGGTGCCGGCACGGCCCGGGGGCCGGCGGCTGGCTCTCGCGCGGGGTCGTCGCACCACCGTGGCAGCGGGTGGCCCGGCCGCACGAGGGTGCGAACCGGCGAACCGCGTCTCGAAAACCCGCCTGGGCGCGGGCGGAACGGCTGGTACCGGCGGTCCGGGGGTCAGTCGAGCGCCAGGGCCGCGTCGATCTCGCGGTGCGCCTCGGGGTGCTCCGCCCACCACTTCGCGTAGCCCGGGTTGCGGGGCAGCAGCGCCCGGTAGGCCCGCGCGGCGGCGGCGAACACGTCGTGCGCCCGCCCGGCGGCCGGTCCCTCGCGCCGCGTGGCGAGCATCAGGTCCACCATCAGCGGCGCGCCGCGCAGGGGCCGCACGAGGATGCCGTCGCCGCCGCGCGACTGCGGCAGGGCGAACGACACCGCGCCGTTGGCGACCAGGCCGCGCGCGGTGCCCGCCTCGTTCACGTGGTGCGTGAACCGGGGCGTGAACCCGGCCGCCGCGCACACCGCGGAGACCTGGATGCGGTTGCCGACCAGCTCGTCCGGCCGGCACACCCAGTCGCGGTCGGCGAGCTGCGCCAGGTCCACCTCGTCCTGCTCGCCCAGCGGGTCCCACTCCGGCAGCGCCACGAACTGCGGCTCGCTGACCAGCCGCCGCACCTCCAGGCCGCGCAGCTCCCGGCGTTCCATCCCCTCGAACCGGTCGAGCACGCCGAGGTGCACCTGACCGGACACCAGCATCTCCAGCAGGTCCGAGGCGCCCGGCGTGATCTCGGTGCGCACCTCCGAGCAGGGGACCGCGCGGCGCAGCTCCTCCACGAAGTGCCCGAAGAACAGCGTGGGCACGCCGCCGACGAGCAGGGGGCCGCCGGGCGCGCCGCCGCGGGCGCTCTCGCGGGCCAGCGACACCAGCTGGTCGACCTCGTCCAGCACCAGCCGCGCCGTGCCGACGACCTGCCTGCCGAGGTCCGTCGGCGACGACCCGCCGGGCGTGCGGTCGAACAGCCGTCCGCCGACGATCCGCTCCACCGTCCGCAGCTGGGCGCTCATCGCGGGCTGCGTGAGGCCCAGGCGGGTCGCCGCCTTCGTGAGGCTGCCCTCGTCGGCGATCGCGCAGACCGCCCTGAGGTGGCGCAGTTCGAGCTCGGGCATAACGCCCTTCTATCCCCCTTTCGCATGACCCGCCAGCCCCCGTGCCGGTCATAGTGGGCGGAGGGCCCGTGCGACGGCCCGTGACGGAGGAGAACAGATGAAGCTCGCCTGCCAGATCTACTGAGGGCCGCTCCGCCCCGCCGAGGGCCGCGCCACCGGGGTCGGGCGGCCCCCGAACCGTTCGGCGGGGCCCGCCCGACCTCGGTAGCGTCGGGGGCATGTCAGTAGTGGACAGCCCCGTCGACTGGGTCAACGAGCACATCCGGCGGTACGTCGAGACGAACGGCGCCGAGGGCCACGAGTGGCGCCCCGGCGTCTTCACCCTCCTCCTCACCACGACCGGCCGGAAGTCCGGCGTGCCGCGCCGCACCGCGCTGATCTACCAGCCGCACGGCGACGCGTACGTGGTGGTCGCCTCCTCCGGCGGCGCGCCCGACCACCCGGCCTGGTTCAAGAACATCGCCGAGGACGACGCGGTCGAGGTCCAGGTCGCGGCGGACGTGTTCCGCGCGCGGGCCCGGGTGGCGACCCCGGAGGAGCGGCCCGGGTTGTGGGCGCTCATGACCGAGGTGTGGCCGGCCTACGACGAGTACGCGACCAAGACCGACCGCGAGATCCCCCTCGTGGTGCTGGAACGGGTGTAGCCCCCCTCGGCCGCCCTCAGATCCGGACGGCCGCGCCGGTCACGGTGATCCGCGGGTCGTCCGGCGAGACGTGGACGGTGAGCGTGCTCGGCCGGCCCATGTCCACGCCCTGGTGCACGGTCAGCACCCGCGGCGCGGTCACCAGGCCGAGCGCGCGCAGGTAGCCGCCGAACGCCGCGGCCGCCGCCCCCGTGGCGGGGTCCTCGACGACGCCGCCCACCGGGAACGGGTCGCGCGCGTCGAAGGTGTCGTCGTCGCGCTGGTGCACCAGGTGCGCGGTGACCGCGTCGTTCGCGCGGAGCAGGTCGCCCAGCGCGTCGAAGTCGTAGTCGAGCGCGGCCAGCCGGGCCCGGTCGCGCACCGCGAGCACGAGGTGCCGCGCGCCGCCGGACGCCCAGTGCGCCGGGTAGCGCGGGTCGAGGTCGGCGGCGTCCCAGCCCAGGGCCGCGAGCGCGGCGGCGACGTCCGCGCCGGGCGCGGGCGCGGAGGACGTGGGGACGCTGGTCAGGCTCGCCGTGCGGCCGTCGGTGGTGATCTCCACCAGCCCGGCCGGCGTGTGGAACCGCAGCGTGCCCGTGCGGCCGAGGGCGACGGCGGTGGCGACCGTCGCGTGCCCGCAGAACGGGATCTCCACCAGTGGGCTGAAGTAGCGGACGTCGTAGTCGCCGTCGGTGTCGCGGGGGACGGCGAAGGCGGTCTCGGAGTAGCCGACCTCGGCGGCGATCCGCAGCATGGCGGCGTCGTCGAGGCCGGTGGCGTCGAGCACCACACCGGCGGGGTTGCCGCCCTCGGGGTCGGTCGTGAAGGCGGTGTAGCGGAGGACCTCGGTCATGGGCCGAGCATCCATCACGTCCCCTCATCGAGTCCAACGATTCCCAGCGATGGTGTCCATCGCTATTCTCGATTCGGTGGACACCCGTCTCCTGCGCACCCTCCTGGTGCTCGCGCGCACGAGCAGCTTCACCGCCACGGCGGCCGAGCTGCACCTCGTGCAATCCACGGTGACCAGCCAGGTCAAGGCCCTGGAGCGGCACCTCGGCGCGCGGCTGTTCGACCGGCTGCCCACCGGCGCCCGGCTCACCGAGGCCGGTCGGCAGGCCGTCGAGCACGCGCGGGAGGTGCTGACCGCCGAGCAGCGGCTGCGGGACGCGGTGCGCGGCGGCACCGCCGTCGAGGGGGACGTGCGGATAGCGGCGCCGGAGTCCGTGTGCGCGTACCGCCTGCCGCAGCGGGTGGCCGACGTGGCGCTGCGGTACCCGGGCATCACCGTGCACCTGTCGCCCGCCGGCACCAGGCAGGCGATCGCCGGCGTGCGCAACGGCACGCTCGACCTCGCGCTGGTGCTGGAGGACGCGGTCGTCGCGCCGGGGCTGAGGGTGACGGCGGTGGGCGTGGAGCCGATCGAGCTGGTGTGCGCGCCCGGTGTCGTGCTCGACGAGCGGTACTTCCTGCTGGAGGAGGGCTGCTCGTACAGCGACCGGTTCGTGCGCGAGCTGTCGGCGACGTCGAGCATCACCCGGTTCGGCAGCATCGAGGCCGTGCGGTCGTGCGTGGTCGCGGGCCTGGGCTGGGCCGTGCTGCCGCGCGTGGCGGTGGCCGAGCAGCTCGACGCGGGCACCCTCCACCGCGCCCGGGACCTGCCCGACAGCACCCTCTTCCTGGTCACCGACCCGCGCCGGACCCCGACCGCCGCAGTCCAGGCCGTGGCCGCCGCCGCCACCGCCTGACCCGACCGCAGAACTC
>NZ_JBPKJK010000158.1:0-20258 GCF_051756985.1 Saccharothrix sabaoui | reverse complement strand
ACCTGAACTGGCTAGCCGAGCAGGAAGTGTGCCGCCTGTGCGGCGAGGAACAGCACGACCTGGATCACGCGGGATCTGCGGACCTCGTGCGAGCAACCGCAGTTGCGGTGACGCTTGGGGGTACGTCGCTTCGACATGATGTGCTCCCTTTCGCCCGGCTGAAGGCACACCTGTAGTGCCTCACCACGACCGGACGCGTCAGACCTCGTCAGAGGTCTGGATTGGGGCACATCTGTTGCGACATGCGGGGAGTGTCGCACCTGCCGAACCGGTCGTCAACGCACTTCTGCGCGGTTCCGGCCCTCCGGAACACCTTGTTAGTTGCCGTACGCTAACGACCGTGCGGAAAGTCCTGGGCCGGATCGCGATCGACACCCGGCCGCTGAAAGTCCTCGCCTTCCGGCGGCTGTGGCTCTCGACGGTGGTCACCGCCGTCGGCAGCCAGCTGACGGCCGTCGCCGTGCCGAAGCAGGTGTACGACCTCACCGGGTCGTCCGGCTGGGTGGGCGTGGCGGCGGGCGTGGCCCTGGTGCCGCTGCTCGTGTTCGGGCTCTACGGCGGCGCCATCGCGGACGTGGTCGACCGGCGCAAGCTGCTGATCGTGACCAACACGGGCATCGCCGTGACGTCCGTGCTGCTGTGGCTCCAGGCGGCGCTGAGCGCGAACTCGGTGTGGCTCGTGATCGCGCTGCTCGGCCTGCAACAGGTGTTCTTCGCGGCCAACGCGCCCGCCCGCACCGCGTCCGTGGCCCGGCTCGTGCCCGCCGAGCAGATCCCGGCGGCCTCCGCGCTGTCGTCCACGGTGATGATGTTCGGCGGCGTGTTCGGGCCGATGCTCGCGGGCTCGCTCATGCCCGTCGTCGGGTTGTCCACCCTCTACCTGGTCGACGCCGTCGCGCTGACCGCCACCATCTGGGCCGTCTGGAAGCTGCCGCCGCTGCCGCCGCTCGACGGCACCTCCCGGCGCGCCGGCGTGCGGGACGTCGTGGACGGCTTCCGGTACCTGGCGCTGCAGAAGATCCTGCTCGCGAGCTTCCTGCTCGACATCATCGCGATGGTGTTCGGGATGCCCCGCGCGCTGTTCCCCGAGATGGCCGAGAACACGTTCGGCGACCCGCCCGGCGGCGGCCTGGCCCTGGGCTGGCTGTTCGCCTCGATCTCGCTGGGCGCGATGCTGTGCGGCCTCACGTCCGGGTGGACGTCGAGGGTGAACCGGCACGGCATGGGCGTCGTGGTCGCCGTCGTGGCGTGGGGCGTCGCCATGATCGGGTTCGGCCTGTCGGACGTCCTGTGGCTCGCGGTCGTGTTCCTGGCGATCGGCGGCGCGGCGGACATGATCAGCATGGTGTTCCGCAGCGCGATCCTCCAGTCGGCCGCGACGGACGAGATGCGCGGCCGGATGCAGGGCATGTTCATCGTCGTGGTGGCGGGTGGGCCGCGCATCGCCGACCTGCTGCACGGCACCGGCGGCGCGGCCATCGGGCCGGGTCTCGCCACCACGCTCGGCGGTGTCCTGGTCGTGGTGGGCACGGCCGTGGCGGTGCTGGCGATCCCGGCGATCCGCCGCTACCGGTTCACACCTTCAATCGTTGAACGAACCTCTCCCACGCAGTAGCGGGGACGGAGAGGGTGGGCGCGGGGTTCTTCGAGTCCCGCGCCGCCACCCGACCGGGCAGCACCGCCACCTCCACGCAGTTGGCGGTGTCGGCACTGCGGGAACTCTTGCGCCACAGGGTCATGCATCGATGATCCCACGCAGGTAGGCGGCGGTGTCCTCCTCCGAGCAGGCTAATTCCCGCAGCTCCGCCCAGGTCTTCTCGTACACCTCGATGTGCTCGTCCTCGTCGAGGAACAGGCTGGCGACCTTGTTCTCCAGCAGGACCAGGCTCGGTTCCTCGTCGTACTCCAGGACCACGAAAGGCCCGCTGAGCCCACCGTGGAAGCCGCTGCCGGTGGGGATGACCTGGATGGTGATGTTGGGGCGCTCGGCGGCGTCGATGAGGTGGCGGACCTGGCGCTTGTGCTCGCCCGATTCGCCGAAAGGGCGCTCGACGGCGCTCTGCTCGATGATCGTGTGCAGCACGAGCGGGTTCCGGCGGGACAGGAGTCCCTGGCGCGCCATCCTGCTGGCGATCAGGGCATCGATCCGGTTCTCCGGGAGGTCGTGCCCGGTGGCCGCGATTATCCATCGCGTGTATTCGGAGGTTTGGAGCAGGCCGGGGATGACCAGCGGCTGGTAATGGAGGAGCGAACTGGCCTCGTCCTCGAAATCGACCCAGGTCTGCCAGTCCTCGTGGAGCTTGGGCGTGTTCATCCGCAGCAGGCCGCGTTGTTCGGCGTGCCGGGCGAGGTCGAGCAGTTCCACCCGCTGCTTGCGGTCCACGCCGTAGAAGTCGAGCAGCTTTTCGAGGTCGTCGAGGTACACCCCGATGCCCGAGGTCTCGATGCGGCTGATCTTGCTGCCGGACATGCCCAGCGCGTCACCGACGGCGTCGGTGCTGGCGCCGGTGGCGGTGCGGAGCCTCTTGAGGGTGTGCGCGAGTCGGCGGGAGCGGACGGAGGGTCCGGCGCGGCGTGCCATGCCGACAAAGTAGGGGCGTCCGAGAAGCCAAAGCCATGTCGTTCACACCATCGTGTCATTGCTGCTCGATTAGGAGCGCTGCAATCTTGTTGCATGGAATTCATCAAGGTGGTCGAGCCGCGTCGTGAGTGGCTGGTGCGGTGCTACTCGGACAAGGAGGACGTGCTGTCCCTCGAAGTCCACGACGGCGGCCTCTCCCTCTTCCTCCCCGCCGGGCGCGACCAGGTGCGGCTGAGCGCTCCCCAGATCGCGGCCTTCCGGCAGGCGTTCGACGAGGCCCTCTCCCGCGCGGAGGAGGACCTGCGGGCGGTCGCCGGGTCGTGACCTCAAGGCTTGCCCAAGGTGTGGCTTCCCGTCTGTCCACGGCAGGTGTGATCCGGCACACTCATCCGGCATGGCGGAACCGACGAGCGCACCGGCGCAACCGGAACTGAAGCGGGCCATCGGCCCCAAGCTCCTGCTGTTCTTCGTGGTCGGTGACATCCTCGGCACGGGCATCTACGCCCTGACCGGCAACGTCGCCGGCAAGATCGGCGGCGCGCTGTGGGTGCCGTTCCTGATCGCGTTCGCGGTGGCGTTCCTGACCGCGTTCAGCTACCTGGAGCTCGTCGGCAAGTACCCGCGCGCGGCGGGGGCGGCGCTCTACACCAACCGGGCGTTCAAGATCCAGTTCCTGACCTTCATGGTGGCGTTCGCGGTGATGTCCTCGGGCATCACCTCCGCGTCCTCGGCGGCGCTGGCGTTCGGGCGCACCTACCTCCAGTCCGTGATCAAGGAGTTCTTCTCCGACACGTTCACGGTCTCGGCCACGCTGGTCGCGATCCTGTTCATCATCGGCCTGGCGCTCGTCAACTTCCGGGGCGTCTCGGAGTCGGTCAAGGCGAACGTCGTCCTGACCTGCATCGAGCTGTCCGGCCTGGTGATCATCATCGCGATCGGCGTGTTCGCGGTGGCCTCCGGCGACGGCGACGCGAGCAGGCTGACCCAGGTCGACCCGGCACCCGGGCAGTCCGCGCTGCTCGCGATCACGTCGGCGACGGCGCTGGCGTTCTTCGCGATGGTCGGGTTCGAGGACTCGGTGAACATGGCCGAGGAGTGCAAGGACCCGGTCCGGATCTTCCCGAAGGCGATGCTGTGGGGCATGGTCGTGGCCGCGGTGATCTACGTGCTGGTCGCGATCACGTCGTCGCTGCTGATCCCGGCGAACGAGCTGTCCAAGGCGGGCTCCTCGGCGCTGCTCAAGGTCGTCCAGGTGGGCGCGCCGGGCTTCCCGCTGTGGGTGTTCTCGCTGATCGGCCTGTTCGCGGTCATCAACTCGGCGCTGATCAACATGCTGATGGCGAGCCGGCTGATCTACGGCATGTCGAACGAGCGGATCATCCCGAAGGTGTTCGGGGCGGTGCACGCGACCCGTCGCACGCCGTGGATCTCGATCATCTTCACGTCCGGCGTCGCGATCATCCTGGTGTCCACGGCGGACATCGCGAAGCTCGGCGGCACCACGGCCCTGCTGCTGCTGATCGTGTTCACGATCGTCAACGTCGCGGTCCTGGTGCTGCGCAAGGAGGAGTCCGACCACAAGCACTTCCGCGCGCCGACGTGGGTGCCGGTGCTGGGCGCGATCACGTGCGCCTACCTGGCGAGCCCGCTGTCGGGTCGGCCGTGGGAGGACTACAAGATCGCCGGCTACCTGCTGGCGGCGGGCGCGGTGCTGTGGGTGGTCAACCGGTTCGTGCACGGCAAGACCGAGTTCGACGCGGAGAAGCTGGCGAAGTGACCCCCGCTCGACGGGGCGCCCGGTGACGCCGTGCCCGGTGCCGCTGTCCGGCGGCACCGGGCACGGGCCTACGCGCACCAGGTGTTGCCGGTGTACGACAGCTTGCTCGCGAGGACCCAGCCCCACTTGCCGTTGTTGACGTTCGCGCCGTAGTAGCGCGGGTTGCCCTGGATGCGGACGTTGAGGGTGTCGCCGGCGATGGCCCACCCGACGAACGACCCGCCGCTCTGGGCGTCGGTCATGTCGCCGTAGGTGGTCACGGTGTACTGCCAGACCTGCGTGCACGCCGCGCCGGGCGCGCCGCCCGCGGCCGGTGCGGCGTGCGCCGTCCCCGCCGCGAGCACCAGGCCGAGGACGGACGCCGTGGTCGCGAGGCCGCGTGAGAGCGTCTTCAACTGGACTCCTCTGTGGGGGAGGTTCACCGACGAACGCGAATCATGGTGAACCGGCACCCGCCGCGCCTAGCGGCGGTCGGGTGGTCCGTCGCGCCGGGAAATCCCCCGAAGTCGTCACGAGGCGTGAGCGGGCGCGAAACGCCGCAGGTGGACGGGGTCGTGGGCGTTGACCACGGTCACCCGGTCGGCGACCTCGCGCAGCCTCGCCAGGTTGGCCAGCCTCAGCTCGGCGATCGTCTGCACCCGCTTCTCGAACGCCGCCAGGCCGGCCGGGACGTGCGGCGGGGTGGCGAGCTGGCCGTGGTGGAAGTAGGCGTCGCCCGCGTGCAGCAGCCAGCCGTCGTCGGTCCGGACCGCGACGCCGGTGTGGCCCCTGGTGTGGCCGACGAGCGGGACCAGCAGCACGTCGGGGAGCAGTTCACGGACGCCCTCGAAGCCCTCCCACGCCTCGCCGGTCGGCTCGTGCGGCACGAAGTCCGCGTGCCGCCACTGGGCGGGGGAGTAGCGCGGGTTGTCGCGGTCGTCCAGCTCCTCGCGCAGGACGTGCACGCGCGCGTCGGGGAAGTCCCGCAGGCCGCCCGCGTGGTCGATGTCGAGGTGGGTGAGGGCGACGTGCCGCACGTCGGACGCCGCGAAACCGAGGGCGTCCAACTGCCGCACGGCGGTCTCCCGCGCGTCGAGCACGGGCCGGCTCGCGACGCGGAAGAGCAGCGGCAGGGTCGCCTTCGGCGCGCGGACGTCGTCCAGGCCGATGCCGGTGTCGACCAGCACCAGGCCGTCGTCGGTCTCCAGCAGGAGGGTGTGGCAGACCAGTTCGCCGCGGTGCAGGAACGAGCCGCGGCCGGTCACCAGCCGACCGCCGAAGGGGCGCATGGTGCCGCAGTTGAGGTGGTGGACCTTCACGTCGCGGGCCTTTCCAGGAGGGCGCCCAGGTGGGCGCGGACGGCGTCGATCGGGGCGAGGGAGCGGCGGGTGCGGGCGAGCAGCAGCGCGCCCTCGATGGCGGCGAGGGCGACCGCGGCCCGCTCGTCGTCGCCCAGGTGGGTGGCCAGGACGGCCTGCCAGGAGGCGTAGGCGTCCTCGCACGCGGTGCGGATGGGCTCGCTGTCGGCCGCCGCGTCCAGCGCCACCCCGGCGATCGGGCAGCCGTTGCGGAAGTCCGAAGCGAGCAGGGCCGCGCCGAGCAGTCCCAGTACTTGGGAAAGCGCTTCCACGGGTGATGGACCCGAGGTCAGCGCGGTGTCCAGGGTGTCGCGCAGGTCGGCGCCCGCGAGGGCCACCGCCTCGACCGCGAGCTGCTCCTTGCCGCCGGGGAAGTGGAAGTACATCGAGCCCTTGGGTGCCCCGCCCTCGGCGAGCACCTGGTTCACGCCCGTGGCGTGGTAGCCCTGCGCGCGGAAGAGGTCGGCGGCGGTGCGCACCACCCGCTGCCGGGTGTCGGTCCGTCGTGGCATGTTTTTACTATAGAGACCGGTCTACTTACTTTGTCGAGCGGATACGCTCTCGACCCATGCTGGAGATCGCCCACGGCGCCGCGCGCGCCGTCATCGAGCCGCACGGCGCCGGACTCAAGTCCTACGAGGTCGGCGGCGTGCCGTACGCGGAGACCTACGACGACGAACCGCCCATGGGCAGCGGCGCGGTGCTCGTGCCGTGGCCCAACCGCACGGCCGGCGGCAGGTGGACGCTCGACGGCGAGGAGCTCCAGCTGGAGATCGGGGAGCCCGCCCGGGGCAACGCGATCCACGGCCTGGTCCGCCACGCCATCTGGGGCGTGGTCGAGCACACCGGGTCGCTGCTGTCGCTGGAGACGCCGGTGGCGGGCCTCGGCTGGCCGGTCGAGCTGCGCACCACCATCACCTACGCCCTGGACGAGAACGGCCTGACCGTCTCGCACGGCGTCACCAACGTGGGTGAGAAGCGCACCCCGTTCGGGGTCGGCACCCACCCGTACCCGCGGGCCGGCGCGTCGGAGACGGACGAGACCTCGCTGTCGCTGGCCGCGACGACCGTGCTGCCGGTGGACCCGCAGACCATGATCCCCAACGGCCCGGCCACCCCGGTCGAGGGAACCGAGTACGACTTCCGGATGGCGCGCCTGCTGGAGGGCGTGCAGCTCGACACCGCGTTCGGCGGCTGCGAACCGGTCGACGGCCTGGTGCGGCACGTGCTGCGCGGACCCTCGGGCGCGGTCGAGATGTGGGCGGACCCGGACTTCAAGTGGGTGCAGGTCTACACGCCGGGCAACTACCCCGGCCGGGGCCGCGCGGTGGCGATCGAACCCATGACGTGCCCGCCGGACGCGTTGAACTCGGGCATCGACCTGCTGTGGCTGGAGCCGGGCGAGTCGTGGGCCGGTCGCTGGGGTTTGCGCCCGTTGGCCTAGGCAATTAGCGTCGCTAACTATGAGCGTCGCAATCACGGGTGGGTACGTCGTCCCGGTGGCCGGTGAGCCGATCGAGGGCGGGACGGTCCTGATCAGGGACGGCAAGATCGTCGCGGTCGGCGCGGACGTCGAGGTCCCCGACGACGCCCGCGTCGTCGACGCGACGGGTTCGTGGGTGCTGCCCGGCTTCGTGGAGGCGCACGGCCACCTCGGCGTGCACGAGGAGGGCGAGGGCTGGGCCGGGCAGGACACCAACGAGATGACCGACCCCAACGGCGCGCGGCTGCGCGCGCTGGACGCCATCAACGCCGCCGACCAGGGCTTCGCCGACGCCCTGTCCGGCGGCGTGACGACCGCGGTGGTCAAGCCGGGGTCGGGCAACGTCATCGGCGGCCAGACCGTGGCCGTGAAGTGCTGGGGCCGCACGGCCGACGAGATGCTGCTGCGCAACCCGGTGAGCGTCAAGAGCGCGCTCGGCGAGAACCCCAAGCGCGTCTACGGCGACCAGAAGAAGCTGCCGTCCACCCGCCAGGGCGTCGCCGCGGTCATCCGCGACGCGCTGACCAAGGCGCAGGACTACGCGGCGAAGCGCGACGCGGCCGAGGGGCCGTTCGACCGGGACACCACGTCCGAGGTGCTGGCCCGCGTCCTGTCGGGTGAACTCCCGTGGTGCCAGCACTGCCACCGCGCCGACGACATCGCCACCGCGCTGCGGCTGGCCGACGAGTTCGGCTACCGGCTGATCGTGAACCACGGCACCGAGGGCCACCTGATCGCCGACCTGCTCGCCGAGAAGGACGTGCCGGTGATCATCGGGCCGCTGTTCACCAGCCGGTCCAAGGTCGAGGTGCGCAACCGGTCGCTGCGCAACCCCGGCATCCTCGCGCGGGCGGGCGTGCGGATCGCGATCACCACCGACCACCCGGTCGTGCCGATCCACTTCCTCGTGCACCAGGTGACGCTCGCCGTGAAGGAGGGCCTGGACCCGAAGGTCGGCCTGGAGTCGATCACGGTGAACCCGGCGCGCATCATGGGCCTGGACGACCGGGTCGGCTCGCTGCGGCCGGGCCTGGACGCGGACGTGGTCATCTGGTCCGGCGACCCGCTGGACGTGATGAGCCGGGCCCTGAAGGTCTTCGTGGACGGCCGCGAGGTGTACCGCTACGAGGACGGCCGCGAGGTCGTGGAGAGCCCGTTCTACGCGGAGTGACCCGGTCGGGCGACTCAGTCGGGGTGACGCGCGGGGGCGTCCCGCCGGTGCGGGGCGCCCTCCGGTTTTGCTACCCTGTGGTCGCGGACCCGTCCCACTCACGTGGGGAAGCGGGTCCAGCTTCTTTTCCGGACCCTCACACCACCTGCGGCTTGCCGCCGGTCGTGCACGTCGAGCCGAGCAGTTCCGGGTACCAGTCCCACATCAGCTCCTTGCCGGGGGCGCGCAGCACCGCCTGGTAGGCGGCGTAGGCCACCAGGTCCGCGACCTGCACCCACTGGCTGAGGTGGGAGCCCTGGAAGAGCGGGTCCTCGACGAGGTTGCGGGTGGCGAGCTTGAGCGTGCGGTGCGCCTGTCGGTAGGAGGGGTCCGTCCCGTCCCCGTCCATGATCACGAGTCCGTGTCGGCCGGTCGCGGTCAAGCGGTCGTCGATCATCCTGATCAGGTCGGCGTAGACGGCGGCTTTGGCGTCCGCGTACCGGGTGCCCGCCGCGTCGCGGCAGACGGCGCCCGTGCGGACCCCGGGCATCGCCGCGATCGTGCGCAACGCGTCGACCATCGCCCTGGACCTGTTGGCCTTGCTGTGGTCCCAGTCCGTCTTCGTCGGCCGGCCGCGCCCGTTCGCGAACCTCGTGGCGTGCAGCTCGTAGCTCGCCGGCACGCCGCTGGTGGCGTTCAGGTGCTTCCGCCAGTCGAGCCACGACCGCAGTGCGGGGCGCCAGTCCGCCACCGACAGCTCGACCCAGCCGTAGACGACGAGCGCCGAGGACCGGGCTCCGGAATCGTCGATGTAGAACAGGCGCACGTCGCTCACGCGGCTACGTTATGCCGGCGTGTGCACACCGTGACGGTCGGCTACCTGAAGTAGCTATGCACGATCCGCGAGTCGCCCCCGTCCGTCACCGCCGCAGTTCGCGCCCGATCACGAGCCGCTGGATCTGGTTCGTCCCCTCGAAGATCTGGAGCACCTTCGCCTCCCGCATGTACCGCTCCACGGGGAAGTCGCGCGTGTACCCGGCCCCGCCCAGCACCTGCACGGCGTCCGTCGTCACCTTCATCGCCGCGTCGGTGCAGACCAGCTTGGCGATCGCCGCCTGCCGCCGGAACGGGAGGCCGCGGTCGCGGCGGCGGGCGGCGGACAGGTAGGTGGCGCGGGCCGACTCGACGGCGGCGGCCATGTCGGCGAGCAGGAACTCCAAACCCTGGAAGTCGATGATCGGGCGGCCGAACTGGGTGCGGGTCTTCGCGTAGGCCACGGCCTCGTCCAGGGCCGCCTGCGCCAGGCCCACGGCGGTGGCGGCGATGCCGAGCCGGCCGGAGTCCAGCGCGGACAGCGCGATCTTCAGGCCGTCGCCCTCCGCGCCGATCAGGCGGTCGGCGTCGAGGCGCACGTCCTCGAAGAGGAGCTGCGCGGTGATCGAGCCGGTCAGGCCCATCTTACGCTCGGGCGGCGCGGCGGTCGGGCCGTCGGCGCCGCCGGGGGCGAGGAAGCAGCTGACGCCCCGGCCGCCGTCGTCGGACGTGCGGGCCATCAGGGTGTAGAAGTCGGCGACGCCGGCGTGCGTGATCCACGCCTTGGTGCCGTTGACGGTGTAGCCGGAGTCGGTGCGCACGGCCCGCGTGGACAGCGCGGCGGCGTCCGACCCGGCGTGCGACTCGGACAGCGCGTACCCGCCCAGCAGGTCGCCGCCCAGCACGTCGGGCAGCCAGCGCGCCTTCTGCTCGTCCGTGCCGAACGTCGCCAGCGCGTAGCTGGACATGACGTGCACGGACAGGCCGACGCCGACCGACATCCAGGCGGAGCCGACCTCCTCCAGCGCCTGGAGGTACACCTCGTACGGCTGGCCGCCGCCGCCGAACTCCTCCGGGTACGGCAGGCCGAGCAGCCCCGTCTTGCCCAGCAGCCGGAACTTGTCGCGCGGGAACCGCCCGTGCTCCTCGGCCTCGGCGGCGTGCGGCGCCAGCTCGTCGCGGGCGATCTCGCGCACGAGGGACAGCAGGTCCTCGGCCTCGGTGGTGGGGAGCAGGCGTTCGGCGGGCATCGTCGACCTCCGTACGGGTGTACTCACGGCAGTACTGCGGGACGTACGCCAGTACTGTAGCGAGTGGGTGTGACAGAGTCCCGCACATGACCTCGATCGCCCGCCGCCCCCTGACGCCCCGGCAGGTCGAGCTGCTGGCGCGGCTGGAGGCGCTGGTGCTCGCCGAGGGCTTCGCCCACTTCACCCTCGACGACCTCGCCGCCCGCCTGCACTGCTCCAAGTCGACGCTCTACGCGCTGGCCGCCAGCAAGGAGCAGCTCGCCGTGCGCGTCGTCGGCCGGTACTTCAAGGGCGCCGCCGAGCGCATCGAGAGCAGGGTCGAGGGCGTCCGCGACGTGCGCGCCCGCGTCGGCACCTACCTCGCCTGCGCGGCCGAGGAGCTGCGCCGCGCGTCCGCCCAGTTCATCACCGACGTCGCGGCGTCCGCGCCCACCCGGTCGACCTACGAGCGCAACGCGCGGGCGGCGGCCGAGCGCATCCGGGAGTTCATCCAGGAGGGCGTGCGTGAGGGCGTGTTCCGCGAGGTGCACGCGACGCTGGTCGCGGAGATGGCCGGGCTGCTCATCGAGGGCATCCAGACCGGGGTGCTGACCCGGCGGGCGGGCGTGTCCGACGCCGAGGCGTTCACCGCCCTGGGTGAACTGCTGCTGGACGGTTTGCGGAGAGAACGGAGCCAGTCGTGATCGTGGTTGCCGGTGAGGCGCTGGTCGACCTCGTGCCCACGCCCGAGGGGAACCTCGCGCCGCGGCTCGGTGGCGGGCCCTACAACGTGGCGGTCGCCGCCGGGCGGCTCAAGGCCCCCGCGGCCTTCCTGTCGCGGGTGTCGTCCGACCTGTTCGGCGACCGGCTCGTGGCGCGCCTGCGCGACTCGGGCGTGCGCACCGACCTCGTGCAGCGCGGCGACGAGCCGACGACGCTCGCCGTCGTGGGCCTGACCGAGGACGGCTCGGCGCGCTACTCGTTCTACGTGGAGGGCACCGCCGACCGGCAGGTCACCGACCCCGGCCCGCTGCCCGCCGGCACGAGGGCCGTCTCGTTCGGCACGCTGTCGCTCGTGCTGGAGCCCGGCGCGAGCACCTACGAGCGCGTGCTGTGGCGCGAGGCCGAGCGCGGCGCGCTCACCGTGCTGGACCCCAACATCCGGGCCGGCCTCATCCACGACCCGGTGGCCTACCGCGACCGCTACGACTCGTGGCTGCCGCACGTCGGCCTGCTCAAGGTGTCGGTCGAGGACGCCCGCTGGCTGGCCGACCTGCCGGACACCGCCACCGAGGACGAGGTGCTCGACGTCGTGCGCGTGTGGCAGGGCGCGGGCCCCGCGGCCGTCGTGCTCACCCGCGGCGGTGACGGCCTGGCCGTGCTGACCGCCGGCGGTGACGTGATCCACGTCCCACCGACGCCCGTCACCGTCGTCGACACCATCGGCGCGGGCGACACCGTGCAGGGCGCCCTGCTCGCCTGGCTGCACGAGCACGACGCGCTGTCGGTCGAGGCCGTGCGCGGTCTGGACGCCGACGGGTGGCGCGCCGCGCTGGGGTTCGCGGGCGCGGCGGCGGCGATCACGTGCTCCCGCGCGGGGGCCGAGCCGCCGTTCCGGCACGAGCTGGGATGACCTAGCTCTCACCCCGCTTGAGGTGGAGGAACACCCGCCACGGGTTACGGTGGTGGTTGCACGCCAGTCACCCGCGCGACCGCGTGTGATGCCGGTCCCATCTCGCAGAATCGGTTCACACCCGGCTGTGGTGGGGGTCGTCCGCTGACTAGCGTGGGAAAACTGACAGGACCCCAACGGGGTGGTGCTGCGGTGCGGGGCCGAGTGCCGCGCCCGCGTGCGTGCGAGACCCGCATGAGCCCACCCCGCCCTAGCGTGAGAGGGACTCTGCATGCCCGACGCGACGACTGCGCCGAACGACACCCGTACCGTCGCGCTGCGCCATCCGGGCGGAGAGCACGAGATGAAGGTAGTACCGGCCACCGAAGGTGCGCCCGGTATCGACCTCGGGAAGCTCCTGGCCACGACAGGTCTGGTGACCCTGGACAGCGGTTTCGTCAACACCGCGTCCTGCTCCTCCGAGATCACCTACATCGACGGTGACGCGGGCATCCTGCGCTACCGCGGCTACCCGATCGAGCAGCTCGCCGAGAAGTCCAACTTCCTGGAGGTCAGCTACCTGCTGATCTACGGCGAGCTCCCGACCCAGGCCCAGCTGGAGGAGTTCTCCTCCAAGATCAGCCGTCACACCCTGCTGCACGAGGACCTGAAACGGTTCTTCGACGGCTTCCCGCGCGACGCGCACCCCATGCCCGTGCTGTCCTCGGCGGTGTCCGCGCTGTCGACGTTCTACCAGGACAGCCTGAGCCCGTTCGACGCCAACCAGGTCGAGATCTCCACGATCCGCCTGCTGGCCAAGGTGCCCACCATCGCGGCCTACGCCTACAAGAAGTCCGTGGGCCAGCCGTTCCTGTACCCGGACAACAGCCTGGGCCTGGTGGACAACTTCCTGCGCATGACGTTCGGCTTCCCCGCCGAGCCGTACGACGTGGACCCGGACCTGGTCCGCGCGCTCGACCTGCTGTTCGTGCTGCACGCCGACCACGAGCAGAACTGCTCCACCTCCACCGTGCGCCTGGTGGGCTCGTCCGAGGCCAACCTGTTCGCCTCCATCTCCGCGGGCATCAACGCCCTGTTCGGCCCGCTGCACGGCGGCGCGAACAGCGCGGTGCTCGACATGCTGGAGAAGATCCGCAACGAGGGCGGTGACGTCTCCTCGTTCGTGAAGAAGGTCAAGAACAAGGAGGACGGCGTCCGCCTGATGGGCTTCGGCCACCGGGTCTACAAGAACTACGACCCGCGCGCCGCCATCGTGAAGAAGACGGCGGACGAGATCCTCGGCAAGCTCGGCGCGTCCGACGAGCTGCTGGACATCGCGAAGTCCCTGGAGGAGACGGCGCTCGCCGACGACTACTTCGTCGAGCGCAAGCTGTACCCGAACGTCGACTTCTACACGGGCCTCATCTACCGCGCGATGGGCTTCCCGACGAAGTTCTTCACCGTGCTGTTCGCCCTGGGGCGCCTGCCCGGCTGGATCGCCCACTGGCGCGAGATGATCAACGACCCGGCCACCAAGATCGGCCGCCCGCGGCAGGTCTACATCGGCTCGCCGGAGCGCAACTTCGTGCCGCTCGACCAGCGCTGACCGCTCTCACCGCGCCACGACGAAGGCCCGCACCCGGTGGTGCGGGCCTTTTTCGCGCCCGGCGGCCGGTCACCCGGGCGGTCACCCCGGTGGTCACCCGGCCGGGCGACCGTCGTGCGGGCGGTCCCGGGGGCTCCTAGGGTCGGCCGCGTGGACGCCTCGACCGTCGTCTGGTTCCGCCGCGACCTGCGGACCGCCGACCACCCCGCCCTGCTGGCCGCCGCCGGGCGGGCGAGGCGGGCGGTGGGGCTGTTCGTGCTCGACCCCGTGCTGCTCAAGGCTTCCGGGCCGCGGCGGGTCGAGTTCCTGCACCGGTGCCTGCGGTCGCTGGACGCGCAGCTCGGCGGCCGGCTGGTGGTGCTCGCGGGCGACCCGGTGGACGTCGTGCCGGAGGTCGCCCGGCGGGTGGGGGCGCGGTCCGTGCACGTGTCGGCCGACTTCGGGCCGTACGGGCGGCGGCGGGACGAGCGGGTCGCCGAGCGGGTCGAGCTGGTGCGCGCCGGCTCGCCGTACGCGGTGGACCCGGGCAGCGTCAGGAAGGCCGACGGCACGCCGTACAAGGTGTTCACGCCGTTCTCCCGGCAGTGGCGCGAGCACGGCTGGGACGACCCCGCGCCCACTGACGCGTCCACTGTGGACTGGAAGCGGACCCGGCTGGGCGAGGCCGTCCCGCGCGGCGACGGGCTGCCGGACGTCGCGCCGCTGTGGGACGCGTTCCGCGACGAGCGGCTGCCCGACTACGCGACCCGCCGCGACCGGCCCGACCTCGACGGCACCAGCCGGTTCTCCGCCTACCTCAAGTGGGGCGTGGTGCACCCGCGCACGCTGCTCGCCGACCTCGGCGACGACGAGGGGTCGGCGACCTTCCGCAACGAGCTGGCGTGGCGCGACTTCTACGCCGACGTGCTGTGGCACCGGCCGGAGACCGCGCGCCGCAACCACGACCCGAAGTTCGACCGGATGCGGCTCGACGACGACGCGGAGCGCTTCCGGGCGTGGTGCGAGGGCCGCACCGGCTACCCGATCGTGGACGCCGGGATGCGCCAGCTGCTCGCCGAGGGCTGGATGCACAACCGCGTCCGCATGGTCGTGGCGAGCTTCCTCGTCAAGGACCTGCACCTGCCGTGGTGGTGGGGCGCGCGGCACTTCATGGCGCACCTCGTGGACGGCGACCTCGCGTCCAACCAGCACGGCTGGCAGTGGGCCGCCGGTTCCGGCACGGACGCCGCGCCCTACTTCCGGGTGTTCAACCCGGTCGCGCAGGGCCGGCGGTTCGACCCGGACGGGGCGTACGTGCGCAAGTACGTGCCGGAGCTGCGCGACGTGCCCGGCCGGCGCGTCCACGAGCCGCGCGACCCGATCGTGGACCACGCGCACGAGCGCCAGGAGGCGCTGGCCCGCTACCGGGCGATCAGGGCCTGATCACCCGGACCGTCATCCCCGGGGCTGGTCACCCCGGGGGTCGGTCACCTGAGGGCGTCGCGCAGCCGGACCCGCGCCCCGGTGCGCAGCACCGCGTTCGAGTACACCCTGCCGCCCAGCCAGGTGATCGCGGCGATGGCGGCCAGCGCCAGCACGACCGCCAGCAGCACCTGCCACGCCGGCGCCACGCCCATCGCCATCCGCCCCGGCAGCAGGATCGGCGCGAACGGCGGCAGCACCGACAGCACCGCGACCGCCGTGCCGGTCGGGTCGGCGATCAGCAGGTTGAAGCCGACCAGGAACACCACGACGACGGTCATGCTGATCGGCGTCAGCACCGACTGGAGCTCCTCCTGCCGCGACACCAGCGACGCGGCGGCGGCGAACACCGTGGCGTAGAGGAAGAACCCGAGCAGGTACCAGAGCACGCCGGTCGCCAGCGCGCCGCCGGCCACGCCCGCGACGTCGACCACGCCGGAGAACGACGCCAGCCCCAGGCCGATGCCGCCGACCAGCACGAGCTGGAGCAGCCCCACCGCGCCCAGGCCGACGACCTTGCCCAGCAGCAGCTGCCACGGCCGCAGCGCGGCCAGCAGCACCTCCACGACCCGGCTGGACTTCTCCTCCACCACGCCCTGCGCGACCATCGTCCCGTAGACCAGCAGCGAGTAGTACAGCAGCGCGGCGATCACCAGGCCGATCGCGAGCCGCTGGCCGTCGGCCGCGTCACCGGGCTCCAGCGCCACCACCTCGACGCCCGCCTCGGCCACGTTCCGCGCCACCACGGCCGGGTCCAGGCCGGCCTCGGCGAGCTGGGCGTCGAGCACCTGCTGCTTCACGATCAGGTCGATCACGGTGCGCAGCTCGCCGCTCAACGACTCCTTCACCACCACCCGCAACGCGTCCGGGGCGCCGCTGACCAGCGCGTCCACCTCGCCGGAGCGCACCTGCCCCTCGGCCGCGGCCGGGTCGGCGACGTCGACCACCTCCACCTCGCGGCCGAACGACGCCGCCGTCCGCGCCAGCGGCTCGGCGAGCACGGTGGCCTGGCCGCTCAGCGCGACCCGGTCGCGGTCCGCGCCGTCGAACAGCACGGCCTGGAGCAGCACGTACCCCGCCATGACGGCGACGATCACCAGCGTGCCCCACAGGAAGGACTTGGTGCGCACCTTGACCAGGAACTCCCGGCGCGCCACCAGGAACACCGCCCGCCCGGGTGTCAGGCCGTTCATGCGGAGCCCCCCTCGGTCACCACGCTGCGGAACAACTCGGTCAGCGACGGCCGCTGCCGGGAGAACTCGTGCACCGGACCGGTGCCCAGGGCCGCGCGCAGCACCACCTGGTCGTCGGCGTCCAGGGCGAGGTCGAGCACCGTGCGACCACCCGCGACCGACGACGCCCGCACGCCCGGCAGCCCGTCCGCCCAGCCCGGCGGGGCCTGCGGCGCGTCCACCACCAGCTTCGCCGCGCCGCCCGCGCGCAGCTCGTCCACCGGGCCGCAGGCGACCATCCGGCCCGCGCGCACGATGCCGACCCGGTCGCACAGCCGCTCCACCAGGTCGAGCTGGTGGCTGGAGAACACCACGGGCACGCCGGTGGCGGCCTTCTCGCGCAGCACCTGGCTCATCACGTCCACCGCCACCGGGTCCAGCCCGGAGAACGGCTCGTCGAGCACCAGCACGTCCGGCTCGTGCACCAGCGCGGCGGCCAGCTGCACCCGCTGCTGGTTGCCCAGGCTCAGCTTCTGCACCTCGTCGTGCCGGCGGTCGCGCAGGCCCAGGCGGCCGATCCAGTCCTCCGCCGAGCGGTGCGCCGCGTTCGTCGGCAGGCCGTGCAGCTCGGCCAGGTAGACGAGCTGGTCGAGCACCTTCATCCGCGGGTAGAGGCCGCGCTCCTCGGGCATGTAGCCGATGCGCCTGCGGGTCTCGAACGTGATCGGCGCGCCGTCCCAGCGCACCTCGCCGGAGTCCGCGGCGAGCACGCCGAGCGCGATGCGCATGGTGGTGGTCTTGCCGGCGCCGTTGCTGCCGACGAACCCGAACAGCTCGCCCGCCCGCACGTCGAAGGTCATGTCGGCCAGCGCGACGACCTCCCCGTAGCGCTTGGAGACGCGGTCGATCTCCAGCACGCCCTGTGGCACGGCGCCTCTCCTCCTGTTGGGCTCTAGCGGTAGACCTGCGTCGACAGGGGTTCGAAGGGGCTGCGGCTGAACACCGCCTCCACCGGGAGCCCGAAGACCTCGCAGATCCGCAGCGCCAGGTCGAGGCTCGGGTACTGGTCCCCCCGCTCCAGCGCGCCGATCGTCTGCGGGTTGACCTCCACGGCCCGCGCAAGCCCCGCCCTCGTCATACCCCGTTCGACCCGCAGCACGCCGATCCGGTTGTGGATCGGCTGCCCAGGGCCTCGGCGCACCGGACTCATGCTACGAAGTGTTGCGAAAACCCAACAGAACGGCAAGTAAACAGTTCACACAACAGGTCGACCGGACGCACCGCCGCCCGGACGACCCCGAAATCACGATTCGGTGAAACGATACGGAGCTCGGAACCGAATCGACTCTCGACGACTCGAATGCGCAGTAGGGCCGCAAGCCCCGTTGCCGTGAGGGGTGACCATGGAGCCGGACCAGTGGCTCGCGCAGTACGGACAGAAGATCGAGCAGGCGAAGCAGAGCGCCACCGCGGTGCAGGAGCAGCTCGGCGGCGTCGGCGGCAGCGCCACCTCGCCGGACGGGCTGATCACCGTGACGGTCAACGCCTCGGGGGCGCTGACCAACCTCGTCCTGCGCCCGCAGCTGCGCGGCGAGGACCCGGAGCGCGTCTCCGGCGCGATCATGACGGCCGTCGCCCAGGCGCAGCGCGCCGCGGCGGGGCAGGTCGTCCAGATCATGTCGGAGTCGTTCGGGGACGGTCCGGCGCTGGACTTCGTGAAGTCGAAGATGCCCAACGGCTATTCGGGTGACGGCACGGACGCCGTGGAACCGGAGCCGGAGATCCAGCGTCGGGACACCAGGCCCGATGACGACTACTTCACCAACCCACCCGATGTCATGGCCTGAGAGCAGGGGGTAGACGACCATGTTCGACGCGTTCAACGTGAGCCCGGAGCAGATCCGGGCGCACGCCGCCACGGTCGACCAGTTGACGCAGCGGATGCTCTCGGCGACCAAGACCGCCGACCCGTCGCTGTCGACCGAGGCGTTCGGCGTGTTCGGGTCGTTCCTGGCCGAGTTCCTGCTCAAGGCGGCGGGCAACTCCCAGGACATCCTCGGCCAGGCCACGGAGACCATCGCCGACATGTGCCAGGGCCTCAAGGAGGTCGCCGACCTCTACGAGAACGTCGACCTGGACAACGCGTTCGGGTTCACCGGAAAGGCGCGCGGATGACCACGCAGGCGAGCACGCAGGGTCGTGACCCGTCGTACCTGATCAGCGACGTGCAGGGCACCGTCGCGGCCGTCGAGCGCGGCGACTGGGTGCAGGCCGGGCTGGGCATGGCCAACACCGCCATGGGCATCGTGGGGATGGCGTCGAACCCGCTGTCGGGCTTCCTGTCCGCCGGGTTCAGCTGGGCCATCCAGCACGTGGACTTCCTGCGCGAGCCGTTCGACGCGCTGCTCGGCAGCCCGGAGTCGATCAAGAAGATGTCCGACACCTGGCTGTCGGCGTCCAAGCAGATCGAGGGCATCGTCGCCGACTACCGGCGCACGTCCGAGCAGGAGACGAAGGGGTGGGCCGGCCGGTCCGCCGACGGCTACCGCGCGGCCAGCAAGAAGCACGCGGCCGGGCTGGAGACGCTGGCCAAGGCCACCAAGGGCATCTCGCAGGCCGCGAAGGGCGCGGGCGAGCTGGTCGCCACCGTGCGCAAGACCATCATGGACCTGATCAGCCAGGCCGTGTCCGACATGGTCATGAAGATCATCCAGTGGCTGGCGGCGTCGTTCCTGACGTTCGGCGCGGCCATCGCGGGCGCCATCGCGGACATCGTGCAGATGGCGTGCAACTACGCCAAGAAGCTCGCCGACTTCCTCCAGAAGCTCGGCAACTCGCTCAAGAAGCTCATCGACCTGATCAAGTCGGTGTCCTCGATCGCGCAGACCGCCAAGCAGATCCTCCAGGCGATCACCGCGATGACGTCGTCCAACAAGGGCGGTGCGGGCGGCGGCGGTTCGGGTCCGCGGCTCAGCCAGGGCGGCCTCGGGCTGACCGACGGCCAGCTGCGCGACATGGACCGCGGCGCGAACGACCGCTACACCAACAACCCCGGCGGCTCGACGAACACGTCGGGTTCCGGCGGCCACTCGGCCGGTCCGGTCGTGAGCCGCCCGCCGACGGTGGGCGTGGGCTACGGCCCGGACGCCCCGGCGGCCGGCGGCGGCGGGTACTACCCCGGTGGGCCGAGCGGTCCCGTGGTGAGCCGTCCCCCGCAGGTCGGCGGCGGTTCGGGCGGTTACCCGGCCCCCGGCACCCAGCCCGGCACGTACCCGGCCCCCGGCGGCCACCCCGGCTCCGGCGGCTACCCGGGTTCGGGCGGCTACCCCGGTTCCGGCGGTTACCCGGGCTCCGGCGGTTCCGGCGGTTCCGGCGGCTCCGGCAGCACCGGCGGCGGGCGTCCCGGCGCGGGCGGCGGCCACTGGGAGCCGGGCCGGTGGGTCGCGGACAGCGGTTCGTCCGGCCCGACCACCCTGCCCTACAACCCGAGCGGCACCACGCACGCGACCAACGTGACGCCCGGCGGCGTCGGCGGCGCGTACGTGCCCCCGGTCCGCCCGGCGACGCCCGACCTGCCCCACACCCCGAGCGTCGGTGGTGGCGGGGGCGGCGTCGGCGGCGGTGGCGGCGGTTTCGCGGGTGGCGGCGGTGGCGGTTTCGCCGGTGGCGGCGGCGCGGCCGGCGCGGGCGGCGGCGGCCAGACCCTCCAGGCGGGCGGCTCGTCCGGCGTCCTGGGCGCGTCCGGCGGTGCGCAGCCCGGTGCGGCCGGTGCCGCGGCGGCGGCGGGCGGGCGTCCCGGCGGCGGCGGTGGCGGCATGGGCATGATGGGCGCGCCGATGATGGGCGCACCCGGCCAGGGCGACGGCGGCAAGGACCACCAGCGCAAGGTGCGGCTGGAGGGCGACGCCCTGATCGAGGAACCGCCGAAGGCGGCAAAGCCGATCATCGGCGAGTAACCGAAGGGGATCCCACCGGGGTCCCCTTCCCCACCCCCCGAGAGTCCAACCTCCAGGCCCCGAGAGTCCAACCCCCAGGTC
>NZ_JBPKJK010000157.1:0-20343 GCF_051756985.1 Saccharothrix sabaoui | reverse complement strand
GCGGGCCCCCACGTATTAGCCTCAACGGTCGTGACGGTTTCCACCTTGGACTGGGGCACGACCTACCGGGTCACCGTGCTCGACCTCGGCCTCGCGTGCTGCGGCGTCGAGGTCATGGCCGCCCTGGAGGGCCACCGCCCGGAACACCTCGAAGCGCTCGGCGTCGACACCGTGCACGCCGCGGGCGAGGCCCACGTGCTCGTCGTCTCCGGCACGGTCACCGACGCCATGCTGCCCGCCGTGGTCGCGACCTACGACGAGATGCCCGAGCCGAAGTACGTCCTGTCGGTCGGCGCGTGCAGCAACACCGGCGGCCCGTACTGGGACTCCTACAGCGTCACCAAGGGCATCGACCAGGTGCTCCCGGTGCACGTCGCCGTGCCCGGCTGCCCGCCCCGCCCCGAGGCGCTGCTCGACGGCCTCGCCGCGCTGCACCGGCTCGTGTCGTGAGCGCCGCGTCGCAGGACCTGGCCGCCCGCGTCCCCGGCGCGGACGTGCGGACCGCGTTCGGCCAGACCACCGCGCACGTGCCGCTCGACGGCTGGTTCGCCGCCGCCCGCCACGTGCGCGACGACCTGGGCTGCGCCCAGTTCGACTGGCTGGGCGTCGAGGACGCCGGACGCCCCGGCGCGGTCGGCGCGCGGCACGCCGTGCTGCTGCACGTGCTGCACCCCGGGACCAGGCAGGGCGTGCTGCTGCGCACCGAGGTGGACGCCGGGCAGCGGCTGCCCAGCGTCGCCGGGCTGTGGGCGGGCGCGGCGTGGCACGAGCGCGAGGCGGTCGAGATGTTCGGCCTCGCCCTCGACCGCGAGGTCGACCACCTGCTGCTGCCCGACTCGTTCGCCGGCCACCCGCTGCGCAAGGACTTCGTGCTGGCCTCCCGCGTGGTCCGCCCCTGGCCCGGCAGGCTCGAACCGGGCGAGGACGGCACGTCCGCGCCCAGCCGCCGCCGCGCCGCCCCGCCCGGCGTGCCCGACCCGTCGTGGGGCCCGCGCTACGAGGAGAACGCCGATGAGTGAGACCCCGGGCGGCACGCCGAGCCCCCAGCCCGTGCCCGACCAGCCCGCAGCCGGCCAGCCCGCGCCGGCCCAGCCCGCACCCGCCCAGCCCGCGCCGGCCCAGCCCGCGCCCGCCCTGCCCCCGCGCACCCGGGGCGTCATCGCGCTGCTGGAGGCCAACTGCACGGTGTGCATGATCTGCGCCCGCGAGTGCCCCGACTGGTGCATCCACATCGACTCGCACACCGAGGTCGAGCAGGTCCCCGGCTCGTCCCGCCCGCGCGCCCGCAACGTGCTCGACCGGTTCGCCATCGACTACGGCCAGTGCCTCTACTGCGGCATCTGCGTCGAGGCGTGCCCGTTCGACGCGCTGCACTGGGCGCCCGACTTCTCCTACCCCGGCACCGGCACGCCGACGGGGGACGGTGCGGTCGCCGAACTCGTCCACGAGCGCGACGTGCTGGGCTCCTGGGTGTCGCACGTGCCGCCTCCGCCGCAGCTCGACGCGGGTGCGGAGCCCGCGCCGGAGACCACCGCCGCACGACCGGCACGCCCCGGTGCCGGAACCGCTCGCCGGCCGGGAGCGTTGAGGGGGAGGACGTAGAACAGCCGGAGGCGAAGCACCGTGCACAAGCACTACAACGGGGTGAAGACCGCGTTGCTCCTCGGTGCCACGAGCGGGCTGATCGTGGCGGTCGGCTCGTTGTTCGGCCGGACCGCCCTGGTCCTCGGCCTGCTGCTGGCGCTGGGCGTCAACGCCTACGCGTACTTCAACTCCGACAAGCTCGCGCTGCGGGCCATGCGGGCGCGGCCCGTGTCGGAGGTCGAGCAGCCCGCGATGTACCGCATCGTGCGGGAGCTGGCCCAGACCGCCCGCCAACCCATGCCCCGGCTCTACCTGAGCCCCACGGCCGCGCCCAACGCGTTCGCGACCGGCCGCAACCCGCGCAACGCCGCGGTGTGCTGCACGACCGGCATCCTCGACCTGCTCGACGAGCGCGAGCTGCGCGCCGTCCTCGGGCACGAGCTGTCGCACGTGCACAACCGCGACATCCTGATCTCGTGCGTGGCGGGCGCGCTGGCGAGCGCGGTCAGCGCGCTGGCCAACCTGGCCGTGTTCGCCAGCGTGTTCGGCGGTGACGACGACGACCGCGCCAACCCGTTCGCCGTGCTGCTGGTCGCGGTCCTCGGCCCGATCGCCGCCGGGATCGTGCGGATGGCGGTGAGCCGGTCGCGGGAGTACCAGGCCGACGAGTCCGGCGCGGAGCTGACCGGCGACCCGCTGGCCCTGGCCTCGGCGCTGCGCAAGATCGAGCACGGCGCGCAGGTCGCCCCGCTCGCGCCCGACCCCGCCGTGGTGTCCCAGTCGCACCTGATGATCGCCAGCCCGTTCCGGGCGGGGGAGAACCTCGCGAGGCTGTTCTCCACCCACCCGCCGATCGCGGACCGGGTGCGCCGGCTGGAGGAGCTGGCGCGGCGGCGCTGAGCCGCCCGCAGCCGCACCGCCCGCTGCCGGCGCGCCCGGGAACCTACGGGCGCACTTCCCGTGCGACGCTCATCACGTACTGGCCGTACCCCGACTTCGCGAGCCGCTCGCCGAGCGCGTAGCACTCATCCGGGGTGATGAACCCCATCCGCAGCGCGATCTCCTCCAGGCACGCGATGCGCACGCCCTGCCGGTGCTCCAGCACCTGCACGAACTGGCCCGCCTCCAGCATCGAGTCGTGCGTGCCGGTGTCGAGCCACGCGAAGCCGCGCCCGAGGTCCACCAGGTTCGCCCGGCCCTCGCGCAGGTACGCGAGGTTGACGTCGGTGATCTCCAGCTCGCCGCGGGGCGACGGCTTGAGGTTCCGCGCGATGTCCACGACCTGGT
The DNA here is from genome assembly GCF_051756985.1 of Saccharothrix sabaoui. Taxonomy (NCBI): domain Bacteria; kingdom Bacillati; phylum Actinomycetota; class Actinomycetes; order Pseudonocardiales; family Pseudonocardiaceae; genus Saccharothrix; species Saccharothrix sabaoui. Next base: position 17,472 of record NZ_JBPKJK010000157.1, on the reverse strand, counting down.
TGTCGTAGAAGTACAGGCCGGTGATGGCCTTGTTCGACTTCGGCTGCGCGGGCTTCTCCTCGATGGAGACCAGCCTGCCGGTGTCGTCGACCTCGCCGACGCCGTACCGCTCCGGGTCCTTGACCGGGTAGCCGAACAGCACGCAGCCGTCCAGCTTCGCCGCGTTCTCCTGGAGGACCCTCGAGAAGCCGTGGCCGTAGAAGATGTTGTCGCCCAGCACGAGGGACACGTCGTCGTCGCCGACGAAGTCCGCGCCGATGACGAACGCCTCGGCCAGCCCGTTCGGCTGGGCCTGCTCGGCGTAGGAGATGTCGAGGCCGAACTGCGAGCCGTCGCCCAGCAGCCGCTTGAACAGCGGCAGGTCGACCGGCGTCGAGATCAGCAGCACCTCGCGCACGCCGGCGAGCATCAGCACCGACAGCGGGTAGTACACCATCGGCTTGTCGTAGACCGGCAGCAGCTGCTTGGAGACCGCCTGCGTGATCGGGTGCAGCCGCGTGCCGCTGCCACCCGCGAGGACGATGCCCTTCACCGGTAGTTGGTGAACTGGAGGGCGATGCCGAAGTCGGACCCCTTGAGCAGGGCGATCACGTCCTGGAGGTGGTCCTTCTTCTTGCCGGAGATGCGCAGCTGGTCGCCCTGGATCTGCGCCTGCACGCCCTTCGGCGCCTCGTCGCGGACCTTCTTCGCGATCTCCTTGGCCTTCTCGCTGGAGATGCCCTGCACGAGCGTGCCCGTGACCTTGAACACCTTCCCGGAGACGGCCGGGTCGCCCACCTCGAACGCCTTCATCGAGATGCCGCGCTTGATGAGCTTCTCCTGGAAGACGTCGATCGCCGCCCGGCAGCGCTCCTCGGTCTGGGACTCGAAGGTGATCGCCTCCTCGCCCGCCCAGGAGACGTGCGTCTCCGTGCCCCGGAAGTCGAAGCGCGTGCTCAGCTCCTTGGCGGCCTGGTTGAGCGCGTTGTCGACCTCCTGGCGGTCGACCTTGCTCACCACGTCGAACGACGGGTCTGCCACGTGCCCGGTACCTCCGCGTCGGTGGGTCTGGAACCGCCCGGAAGCCTACTCGGGTATCCCGGTTGCACGGGCCCGGACGGGGTTATGTATTGTCTCTTCCGCACCCGGGAGACCGGGAGCGGGGCGGGTTGCCCGAGCGGCCAATGGGAGCGGACTGTAAATCCGTCGCGAAAGCTACAGAGGTTCGAATCCTCTACCCGCCACAGCAGGACGAAGACCCCGTGACCAGGCAAGACAGGTCACGGGGTCTTCTCGTTGGTGTCCGACTGCGTCCGGCCGGGACCGGCCCGCTACGGGTGGCTGTACCGAGGACGTACCGAAGTGCGTAGGGCGTCTGCGAGGTCGCGGCGATGCGCGGCCATGAGCCCTGTGGCCGAGGCGGCTTTGTGAGAGCCGGGCCACAGCGTCAACGCATGGGTGAGCCTGCTTCACCGCTCAGCTCTGCCTCTGGAGAGCATGTGTACGCTTAGTGCACTCGCGGTACGCCGTGGGACGCCTGCGAAGGGCAGTCGGTAGGGCTGTCCGGCATGACAGAGTTTGGTAACACGCGAGTCCGTTTGCAGGCGGACGGCTCAGTGACACCAGTACACCGTGCTGGTCGAGCTGAGCTGTCCTCTCCTCGACCAGCGGAATCGAGGAGTCTCTGACTATGTTGGCCTCTCACCTCGTCGGGTTCGCCTGCGCTGCCTTCATGACGCACCGGTTGATCGGTGTTGTCGCCACCTCCGGGAACCGTGCGCACCGAAACGACGCTATCCGGCTCTGTAGCTACATCTGGGGCGCTGGGGCGCTTGGCCCTGGGATGGCCACGGCTGTGATCAAGCTTAACGAACTTGGCATTCTGAACTAGCTAGCTTGCCTACCTTCGGCGCTGGTAGGTGCTCGGTGAGAGACGTCGTCTCTCACCGAGCACGTGCGCGTTAGGTGGACTAACTGGCGAGTCCTCGTTGAACGAGCTGCCGGGCGCGTTCCTCCCCACCGTCGAGGCACTTCGCGTAGACCCGCATCAGGACGTTGAGGCTGTGACCCGCCCACTCGGCGACCCGTGGTGCCTCCACGCCGAGGTTGAGCCACGTCGAGACGCAGGCGTGACGGAGGTCATACGGACGCTTGGCGAGCGGTGAGGCCACCACGTCGGGCGTGAAGACCGCTTCACGCGCCAGCGCCCACACCCGCCCGTACGTCGAGCTGCCGATCCGCCCGCCGCGCTCGGCCACGAACAGCAGCCCACCCGGCGCGGTGCCGAACCGGTCGAAGTGCTCGTAGAGCAGCACCGCCAGTTCGGGCGAGAGCGGCACCGTGCGGCCCTCACCGTCCTCCCGGTGCTTCAACCCCCGTTCCTCGCTCCGCCGGCCGCTGTCGGTCCACTCAGCGCCGATCTCGGGTGCTGCCTTGGCCAGGTGGATGTCACCCCACTGAGTGACCCGCCAGCGGCCCGCCTGGTCGTCCCACTCCCTCGGCGGCATGACCAGGTCACTGCGACGCACCACGGAGGCTTCCTCGGGGCGCAGGGCCGCGAAGTACATCAGCCCGAAGAACGCCACGAGCTTGCCGCCGGTGCGCCCGATGCCGCCCACGGCGTTGAGCAGCGTCCGGGCTTGGACGGGGTTGGCCACCGACCGCCGGTCGACCTGGTGGGCGACGTTCTTGCGCTTCTTCGTGGTCACCTCCTTCAGCGGGTTCGCGGACAGCAGCTCCTTCTCCACCGCGTAGTTCAGCGCGTTGCCGAGCGTGATCCGGCGGAGCCGAATCGTGTCCGGCGCGGCCCGCGTGCCGTCCAACTTGCGTTCGACGTCGGCCAGCAGCGCCCGGAGCACGTCCGGTTTCGCCAGGTCGGCCACCGGCCGGGTGTTCTGCGACAGCCATGCCAGCGCCGCGGCTACGTCCGCCGGATGCCTAGATTCGCGACGGCTGGTGTTGAACGCCACCCGCATAGCCCTGCGGAGAACAGCGCCGTCCGGCCTGCCGCGCGTTCCCGTGAGCAGCGCCGACGTGATGGGCGTCAGCGCGTCGGCAATCGTCCGGCGCTGCCCCGGTGAAGAGTCGCGCCACTTCATGTCCACGAACGAGCACGCGAACACGAACCACGACGTCGTGGGAGTGGCTTTGCGCACCATCGACACGGGCAGGCCGGTCGCCCGGTCGAACGCCTCGCCTTTGTTCGCCGCGCTCACCAGGTCCCCGCGGAAGCTCTTGGCCAGCGCCGAGGTCCGGAACGGCTCTTTGAACCGCTGCCGGGCTACCGACCACTGCACCCAGTGCGTCGTCTTCCGCTTGCCCTGGTAGACGTCGATCACGTAAATCCGCACGTCATAGCTCGTGTCGGTCACGCGGCCACCTCCTGGGCGTCGAACCACGCGTCGACGTCGCGCCGGTCGATCCGCAGTTGCCCGTTCGGCAGCTTCCGGACCTTCGGGGCGGTGCCCTTGGCCAGCCAGTCGTAGAAGGTCGAGCGCGCCACCTTGAACTCGGCGCAGAACTCGGCGACGGTCAGCAGCTCACGTCGTGCCATGTCTAGTTCGCCCCCTCGTGCACGGCGGGCAGGTAGCGCGACCACGCGTCGGCGAGCCCGTTCTCCCCGGTGACCGTGTAGCCCTTGGCGGAAGCGCCGTTGTGCTTGAACGTCTTGACCCGCACGCCGTAGGTCCGCAGCTCGGCGGCCAACCCGTGCGCGTTGAGCGGCTTGCCGTGGAAGTCGGACCACGGCGATTCGTCCAGCGCGTGGAGCGCCAGCAGGATTTCGGCGGTGCTCATCCGGTCGGTGCGCCGTTCGGTGAACAGCGTCCGCAGGTCGGCCAGCAACCGGATGCCGTCCGACACGGGCACCTTGGTGGCTTCCTCCACGAAGTAGCGGCACGCGGCACGCGCGGTGTCCGGCCAATGCCCACCGGCCGCGTCGGCAATCGCCAGCAGCGGTTCCCAGATTTCGGCCGGTCGGTCGGTGACGCCCTCGGGCATCACCGGCGTGGCCGCGCCGACCTCCTCACCGACACCCGCCATCCACTCGGCGAGCGCTTCCCGGATCGGTGCCGACTCGATGGCCACCAGGCGTTCGCGGAACGCCTCCACCTGTTCGTCACGGCGTCGGCGGCGCAGGTTGACCGTGATGGCGCGGGTGGTGATGGTGGCGGGCATCCCACCGGCGATCCCGGCGAGCGCGGCCGGGGCGTAGACCGCGAACCGCTCCACCACCATGTTGTTGGCGTCGCCCTTGCAGCGGGCGACGGTGGCGGACCGCTTGTAACCGGCGTTGAGCAGCGCGCGGAGGTCCTCGTTGCCGCTGCCGTTCTTGGCGAAGATGGCGTCGACCTCGTCGAACAGGATCGTGATCGGCGCGTGGCTGACCATGCGGAACAGCGCGGCCGGACTCGCCGAGAACGTCATCTCCGGCGACTTGACCAGGTACTGACCGACCTCCAGGACGCGGGTCTTGCCCGATCCGGGTTCGGCGGAGGACAGCACGAGCCGCGGCGTGACGTAGAAGTGCTCCACCGCCCACGTGTGGGCGTACCAGAGCGCCAGCATCGGGGCGCAGTGCTCGTGCGGGAACGCCGAGAAGCGGGCCAGGAACTCCCGGACGTCGTCCAGCACCCGCGCACCGTCGAGCTGCCGAGCGGCGCCCTCGGTCGAGTCGGTGGGCAGCAGCCGCAGCCCCGGTCGGTCGGCCTCGCCGTGGTGCGTCACCGTCGTGTCGGTGGCGGTGCTCATGCCGTGCCCCTTCCGGGCCTGGTGCTCGACGGTCTCCCAGGTGACGAGCGGCGACCCCGGGGTGGTGTGTGCTGCCTCGGTCACGCGGCCACCGCCAACGCCGTGGTGCCGTCGTGGCGGGCGCAGCGCACCCACGACGTGTCCGGCAGGCGCGCGGCCAGCTCGTCGGCCAGCGGGTGGACGAACCGCACGGTGGTGTCGCAGCCGGGGTGTCCACACGGGAGGTCACTGACGAGCTTCCGCTTGGCGGACAGGCAGAACGGCAGGTGTCCGACGATGTGCGCGAGCCGGTCCGGCGCGGTGACGGTGTCCCGGACCCGCTCGCGGTGACCGACCTGGGCGTCGGCCCAGTCCGCGGCCACCTGCCGGGCGATGGCGTGCGCCGTGGACTCCTCCAGCCGCGCCAGCGCGGCCAGCACCACAGCGGCGGGCTTGCGCGGGTCGGAGTCGGCCAGCGCGACCCACTCCGGGCTGCCGGCGCGCGGGATGAGGCTGTGCGGGCCGGTGAGCGGACGGCGCGGTGCGGCGGCGTAGGCGCGGCGCAGCAGCGGTTCGGCCCACCGGCGCACGGCGTCGACGTCGAACTCCGGCGCGCGATTCCACGGGCGCACGGCGTCCGGGTCGCAGAACGGGCGTCGGGCGCGGCTGCTCATGACCGGGCTCCTCGGGGCGGTGTTCGGCTGGTTGTCGTCGCTCATGACAACCCCTTCTGTCACTGTGTGTGACGGTGCGTGGGTGCGCGGGGTCGACACGACAACCGAGGGGCGTTGTCGCGTCGGACGCGCGGAGGGGGAGCGGGCGCAGTTAGGTCGCCGGAACCGAGTTAGGTTCCTAACTCGCGGTGCCCGCAAGCGTGATCATGTGCGTGAGCTGGAGTTAGTTAGCCGGTGAGCCGGGTTAGGTCCCGCCGTGGAAGCCCTGGTCAAGGGTCGTTCCAAGGGCTGTGGAGCGAAGCTCGGGACCTAACCCGGTGCCGGTGCGGCTAGTCCTCGTCGTCCAGGTCGCGGGTGGCGCGCTTGGCCAGAGCTTCACGCACCGTGACCGGATCGACCGGGTAGCGGTTGCCGGTCGAGGGCACCTTGACGCCCTCGGCGGCCAGCAGTTCCCGCAGTTGCTTGCCGGTGAGCTTGCGGTACGGGCTCCAGTCGGGCGCGTGCTTGGCCAGCAGCGCGGGGACGTCGGCGGCGGGCACGGTGTCGTGGCCCAGCACCTCGGACACGTCCTCCAACAGGTCGCGGGGAGCCGGTGGCGCGGCGCGCTCCGGGGTGCCGGTGACCACGGCCGGGTGGACCTTGGTCATGGCGCGCTCGATGACCTCGGTGGCCGCGTCCCACCCGGTGTCGTCGTTGACCTGGATGAAGAACCACTTCAGCACCTCGAACCGCTCGGCGGTCGCGCCGGTGAGGATCGACGTGCCCCGGTCCTTGCCCGGACGCAGCTCGGTCGCGCGGATGCCGGCCTGGAACGACCCGTCGCCCAGGAAGCCGTCATTGGAGCGCCACGACTTCACCGCGAAGCACGCGTTGAGCTGCACCAGCTCCACGATCTTCGGCGGGATGGCGTCGGCCCGCGACGACTGGGTGTCGAAGCCCAGGATGATGCCGGTCTTGCGGGCACGGCGGAGAGTCTGCACCGCCAGTTCCGCGGCTTCCTCGCCCTGGGCGCTGCCAAACAGCTCGTGGCACTCGCTGAACAGCGCCACGATCGGCCGCAGGTCCGGGTGCTTCTCGGCGAGCCCGCGCGTGACCTTCTTCGCGCCCAGCTCGGCCAACCGCGCCTCACGACGCCCTACCTCGTCGTACAGCTCCCGCAGCGACTCCACCGCCGAGTCCACCACGGTGGCGTCCGTGCCGCGCTCGTAGCGCGCCAAGCGGGGCCGGTAGGCGTCGAAGTCGCCGTTGCCCGCGAACACGAACACCCACAGCTCGGCGAGCGGGTCCAGGGCCGCGCCGAGCATGAGCACGCGGGCGGCGTTGGACTTGCCCTGCCCCATCATCCCGCCGAACACGACGTTCGCCGAGACCAGCGCGGGCGCGACGACGTCCCCGCGCTGGGAGACGCCCAGCGGCACGCCGGTGAACACGTCGGCCGTGCCGGCGGACAGCAGCGGGTAGGGCGGCGCGGCCTTGGTGGACAGACCGGGGTCGGCCACCCACAGGTCCACGAACCCGGCACGCTCGGCCGCGTTGGGCCAGACCTCCATCGGGTCGCGGTGCAGGTTGCGGGCCAGCACGTCGCGCTTGTCGCTGATCATGTCCGGGGTCACGCCGAGCGGCAGGGAGAACGTGGCCTGGTAGCCGCGCTGGTTGACCCGCACCGGCGGGGTGGCGAACTCGACCGTCCACCCCGACTTGATGGCCTTGTTCAGCGCCGGGATGCCCAGGTGCACCAGGGCTTCGCCGATGCCGCCGGGGGTGACCACGCGGTGGGTCTCCTCCCGCTGCGTGGGCGACATGGCCCATGCGGGCACGTCGGCGGCGGAGGAACCGGCGCGGTGCGCGGCCAGCAGCCACACCGCCGGCACGCCGAGGATGGCGGCCTGGACACCGAGCATGAGCACGGTGCCCAGCACGTCGCCGGTGGCGGTGACGAAGCCCCACCACTCCGACCAGGTCCAGCCACCGGCCCACAGGTGCACGGCCACCCCGACCATCAGCAGCACCGCGAACAGCACGATCACGGCCAGCAGCACCGTGCGCACCAGCGCCAGCACCGTCCGGGGAGCACCGGCGATCCGGTCGCGCCGGTCGGCCTTGGCCTGCCGCAACCGGTCCTGCCACTCGGCGATACCGGCCGCGTCACCCTGCGCCCGTGCCGCCGCGATGCGCTCGCGGTAGTGGGCGTACGTCGCGGCTTGCACCGCGTGCGTCAGCCACTGCTCGTGCCCGCGGTACACCCGGTACCCGGCGCGCAGCGCGGCCTTGCCGAGCGTCGTCGCCGCGGCGCGCACCACGTCGGCGCGCGTCCGCTCGTCGCCCTCGGCGGTCCGCCGGTTGGCCAGCTCGGCTTCCCGCTCGGCGGTCAGCAGCTCACCGGCCACCGCCGTGTCCGTCTCCACGTCCGCAGCGGGCAGCGCGGCGCGGGTGGACTCGGCGCGGCGCAGCGGCACCACGTTGGTCATGTCGTCGGTGGGGTTGGGGGCGCTCATGCGGACACCGCCTGACGGGGGTCGTCGTCACCGGGGTCGGTGTCGGTCGGGAACAGCACGCGGTGCACCTCCACCGCGACCGCGCCCCGGATGCGCAGGAACTTGCGCACCTGGGTCTGCGACGGACGCGCCGGGAGCTGCTGGGCGTCGATCGCGGCACGGACCTTGGCCGCGTACCCCGCGACCTTGTCCGTGATCTCCGCCGGGGCCGTTTCCGCACTACCGGCTGTGTTCCGGGCGTTCCGCTCGACGGACGGCCGGGGCGCGGGCAGGGCGGTCAGGTACTCGCTGATCTCGGCGGCCAGGTCGTCGCCGAGCACGTCGTCGGAGTCGGGAACGGGCAGACCGGGAACGGTGGCGGGCACCAACCGGGCGCGGCCGAACCGGCGCCGGTAGGCCACCAGGCCGGGACGGTGCACGAGCGTGGCGGTGCCGTCCGAGGCCAGCTCGGCCACCGCCTGGTCCAGTGCCGCGCGGCGCACCGCCAGCACCCGGCGAGCGGCCTGCCGTTCGAGCCGCTGGGCGTCCCGCTCGGCGCGGCTCCGGCGCTTGCCGGCAGGGGACGCGGTGACGAGCTGGTGGACGACGACGCCACCGACCGACACCAGCGCCATGACGATGCCGTGCGCGACGGTCGAGCCGTGCACGTAGTTCAGGACGGCGGCCACCGCGGCGAACACCCACGCGCCCAGGTGCAGCCACCCGGTCGAGCGGCCCGCGCGCTGGGCCATCGGCACGGCGAACGCGAACGTCCACATCGCGCCTTCGGAGAACAGCGGCAGCAGCGTGCCGACCGGCCCGAACACCTCTTGGCCGTAGGCGGCCATCGCGGTCCACGCCAGCACCGCCGGGACCACGATGACGGGCACGAACAGCAGGTCGAGGGTATGGGCGCGCAGCCACCCGGTCAGCGCCGTCCGCAGCTCGGCGCGACGGGCGCGAGCCGCGTCGGCCTGGGCCTGCTTCAACCGGGCCTCGGCCTCCCGGTCGGTGCGGCGCTGCTCGAACAACAGTGCCTGGTCGGCCCGCCGCTGCTCGGCGGCCACCACCTTGTCCGCGCGACGGTTCTCGGCCCACGTGCTCATCGGGACACCTCCACACGAGCCGTGGAACCCAGTCCGAACCGCCGGCTCATGGCGCTGCCGGGACGGGAGAACAGGTGGAACACCACGAGCGTGGTCACCAGCGCGGGAACGGCCAGCGCCAGCACCGCCACACCCTGGTCACCGGTCTGCGTGATCAGCACCCACTGACCCAGCCCGATGAGCCCCGCGGTGGCGACGACCTTCCACAGCGCGATCACCGCGACCAGCGCCAGCAGCGCGGCCAGCAACAGCAACGGCGTCGGAACCGACGTGATCAGCTTCGAGGTCATCGCGTGCCCTCCCGCCGGTCGTCGCCGTCGCGCAGCACGCGGGGCAGGTGGACGTGCAGGTGGGACACCCGGACCGGGATGTCGTCGCCCTCGGGGTCGTTGAGGAACAGGTTGGCGACGTGCTCGGCCAGCGCGACGGAGCGGTGACGACCACCGGCGCAGCCGAACGCGAGGGTCACCGGCTTGCCCGCGACGGTGTGGAGCTGGAAGGCCGCGAAGTAGACGCCGCCCGCCAGATCCAGCGCGCCGGGCGTGGTCATCACGGCGTCGCGGACCACCGGGTGGCGGCCGTCGAGGTCGAGGAACCCGCCGTTACGAGCGCGGGCCGGGTCGCGCAGCAGTTCCCGGACGTCGACCACCAGGTCGGCGACGGGCGGCTGACCGTGCAGGTAGCCGAACGAGATGACGTGCAGGGCCGCGGTGGTGGGCTCACTCATCGTCGGCCACCCCCGCACGCTGCCGCTCGACCAGCCGGGCGTGGTCGCGCTGCCAGGCCGGGGCCGACTCCCACGAGCGGCCGGGGCGGGCGTTCTCGTAGGCGGCGCGTGCCGCAGGTTCAACCCGCGACACTGCGGTGCCGTTGTTCGTCGTGCGTGACATGCTCGGGATCTCCTGACCCGCCCCTGGGGCGGTGTTGGGTGGGCCGGACCGGCGGCGTCTTCTTCGCGGGAGTGGGCCGCCGGTCCGGGCAAAGTCAGTGCTTGAGGTAGGCCGTGCGGTTGCCGGGGTGGCTGAACAGCCCGCACTGGCCGATCAAGGCGGCGTCGGGGCTGCCGACGCACTCGGCGGCGAAGTGCATGACCCCCGCGTCGTCGGTGCCGGCGGGGCTGTCGATGCGCCACCAGGTCGGCGAGAACTCCGGGTGGTCGCGGGTGACCACGTCGCCGGGCTCCAGGCGATTGGTCATCTTCATGACGTTGCCGAAGCGCAGGACGATGCCCAGCCGGGCCAGGGCGTCGATGACGATGCGGTCGTGGTCGAACGCCAGCGACTCCAGGTCGGTGATGACCTCGGCCAGCGGCACCCAGCGGGCGGCGCGGGCATCGTCGGCGGCGTGCGGCGTCGGCAGGTGGTCCAGGACCGACATGTAGGCCCAGGACACGTAGCGGCCACGCGGGTCGCGCCCCGCCGTGCCGTACACGCCGACCAGTTCGGCACCTGCGGGCATCGTCAGGCCGGTCTCTTCCACCAGCTCCCGCGCGGCGGCGTCGGCGAAGTCCTCATCGCCGTCCACGTGGCCACCCGGAAGCGCCCACTTGCCCGCGTACGGGTCCCAGCCGCGCTCGATCATCAGCAGGAACAGGCGGTCGTCGTGCTTGGCGAACAGGACGGCGTCGGAGGTCAGACGGATCGTGCTCATGGCTGCGTGCTCGCTTTCGTTGCTGGTGAGGGGATTAGGCAGCGGACGCGGTGGAGTCGTTCTCGAACACCGGGCCGTAGATGCGCAGAACGCGCACGATGCCGCCGAGCTTGCGTTCGACGGTTCGCCGGTCGCGCTGGTGGCGGGCCGTGCCGTCCAGCAGCGCCGTTGTGGCGGTGGGCAGCTCGGTCAGTTCGTCGGCGACGGTCGCGATCAGGGCGTCGATCGAGTCTTCCGTCAGCCCGTCCGGGCTGAACCGGTACTCGTCCTCTTCGAGGTACATCGCACTTCCTCCCGTGTGGTCGTCGCCACAGTGGCGACGAGAGAAAGCTAACAGTTGAATGGTAAGCAGGTCAACTGTTAGGTGGGAACTCTCCGCAAATATGCGTTCTGCCTGCGGTGATGCTGGTCAGCGCTCTGTTAGGTCGCTGGTATGCTGAGGCTCCACATCGAGTGGACCGGAGGTGGCATGTCCAGCCAGAACCCACGCGTGTCGCGTGGCGAGTCCCTGCACCAGCAGGTGGCGCGGAACATCCGGAACCAGATAGCGGCCGGCCTGCTGCGAGACGGTCAGCCGCTGCCGTCCACACGTGAGCTGGCCCAGCAGTGGGACGTCAGCGTTTTCACGATCAACGAAGCCATGAAGCTGCTCGCCAGCGAGAACGTCATCACCAGCAAGCCGCGGGCAGGACGAGTCGTCAACGCGCCGGACCAGGCCGCGCACGCCGAGGTGCGGACGACCGCCCCGCACGTGCTGCTGGTCGGTGGGTATGCGGGGAGCGGCAAGACCGAGCTGGGGCGCGTGCTGGCCCGTGAGACCGGGTGGCCGATGCTCGACAAGGACACGTTGACGCGTCCGGTCGTTGAAGCGGCGCTGGAGATCCTCGGGTGCTCCCCCCACGATAGGGAGTCGGCGGAGTACCTGTCCCGCATCCGGCCGCGTGAGTACGAAGCGCTCATCAACGCGTTGACGGAGAACGTCCAGTGCGGCAACAGCGCCATCGTGACAGCGCCGTTCATCAAGGAGTTCAAAGACCTTGCGTGGCTGAACCGCATTGAAGCGACCTGCCGTGAGGTGGGCGCGAAGGTGTCTGTTGTGTGGGTCTACTGCGACGCGGACACCATGCACACCTACATCCGGCATCGTGGAGCAGCGCGCGATGCGGCCAAGCTGAGCAACTGGAGGGAGTATTTGTCCGCGATCGACGTTGACTTCCGTCCGCCGGTCGAGCACTCCGTTATCGACAACAGCGCGTCGGGTGCGCCGCTACAGGATCAAGCGCGTGAGCTGGTCAAGGCCTTGGCCGGTAGTGCTTAACCTGAAGTAGCTTGCTCAAGTAGACCGACGCGCTGTAGTGGAGAGACGATGCGAGTGCTCGTCAGCAACGAACCTGATGACGAAGTCGGAGTGGAGAAGCTGTCGAGCCTGGACGGCATCGAGGTGTGTACTTATGACCCGAACGTCTCCGAGTTGACGGACAGGCAACGCGAGTCCGAAATCCTGATTCCCCCGTACCGGAGTAGTCACCGTCCGATCCGACTGCTCGAACAGTTGCCGAACCTGCGTATGGTCCAACTCCTGTCAGCAGGGGTGGACGAATGGGCTAGTCATGTGCCGGCGCATGTGACTCTCTCAAGTGCCCGTGGTGCTCACGCTGGCCCGGTGTCTGAGTGGGTCCTCTCGGCAATACTCACACAGTTGCGGCAGTGGCCAGCGCTTGTAAGGTTCCAAGACGAAAGGGAGTGGGCACACCGTCGATTCCAGGCGGATACGCTCGACGGCAAACGTACCCTTATCGTGGGTGCTGGGCATATCGGTCTTGCGGTGGCTAAGCGACTCATGGCGTTCAACGCGACATCAACCCTCGTAGCGGGCACTGCCCGTGAGGGCGTTCACGCCCCCTCCGAACTTCCAAGCCTCGTCAAAGGTCACGATATCGTCGTCATCACCGCGCCGCTAACCGCTGCAACGCACAGACTGGTGAACGATGCCTTTCTGTCAGCGATGGATGATGGTGCGTTGTTGGTGAACGTCGCGCGCGGCCAAATCGTGGATACCGACGCCTTGATTGCCGAACTCCGAGCCGGCAGACTGCGCGCTGCTCTAGACGTCACAGATCCGGAGCCGCTGCCGTCGGGACATCCATTGTGGACCTGTCCGGGGCTCATCATTAGCCCTCACTCCGCGCGCACGGTTCCGGGTACCAACAGCCTGTGCTACTCGGTCGCTGTGGAGCAGGTCAGGACCTTGACGGCTGGTGGCATGCCTTCCAACGCTGTGACGCGGTGATACTAGCTTGAGACAGATTTCGGGCGGCTGATGCATGGTTGTTCAATCGTTTGTCGGATCGTTTTAAAAAGAGAGGGGAGTTAGGATTTTAGATCGCTTAGTTATTCGTCTTCCGAATCTTCGAGTTAGGATTTTGCCGCCCCTTCCAGACCTTGAAACTGAATCCCTTTTTGCTTCCGGAGAAGAATTGGTCAGACGCAAAGTAGGCGCGCGTAAATTCGATAAGTTCGCTGACTGGAGTTTCGAGACTTATGTGGTTCGAGTTCCAGATATAGTGAATCCAGCCGGTCTGGAACTTGTCTAGCGTTTCTTTGTTCGGCACAGCCTCTTCCATCTTTTGTGCCGCAATCTCCAGTGCCGTTCCAAGGGTTGCTATTTTCTGGTCTACCGCATCTTTTAGCTTCTGCAGGGCGATCGAGCATTCATTAGGAAGCAATGGGTGTTTCAAGAATTTTTCGACTTCGTTGAGAGCGGCTGTTGTTTCGTTCGGTATAGCGATTGACATATTTTTGTATCTTGCCCACTCTTTGCGTGGGATATCTTTTTTCTCAGGAGTTGTGTACTCATCTGCCGCCTCAATGGCCTCGGCTTTTACCCGCCAAATGGGGCATTTGTCGGTACTGTACGCGCGAGCACTTTGGTCGACCTTGATTCCAAACTTTGTCAGGATGTACTCGTCTACCATCATTTGCATATTTGCAAAGTAGAGTTTTTCCAGGGCGAAGTAATTGTAGATATCATGCTCTGTCTTGTCGACGAACAAGGCTATTAGATCCTTGGTTAGTTCTATTTGGGCTTTGTAAACTTCCGTTTTGAGTGGCTGTAGAACGGTTTTCTTTGCATGTAGATAAGTTAGGACGGTTACTGTGCCTACGGTAATCCAAAAGATACTTTGTACTACGGCTGGGACTATCTGCCACCATGTAGGCTCTGTTGAGGACTGTCCGAGTGGCATCAGCGAACCTTTCATTTATTTACTTAAAATAAAACCGAATTGCACATCGGGACATGGATAAGTGCTGCCGAACTAGTTCGGTATGCGACACACTAGGGGGTAGTTCATGGCCCTCTCCAGGATCGGTAACTTCGGTAACTTCGGTAACTGTGCAGGTCAGCGGCTCGCTCAGGCGTAACCGACCAAGTTGCGGTTACCGATCGAATGGCAACCATGGCTGGCGTGATGGTCGTGATGAAGGACTAGCTTGCTCTCGCGCCTCGCGGGGCACTGTAGAGCCGCGCTTCGCGGTGTAGTTACTGTTCCGTGGGTAACCCGATCTTGGTTGGCCACCTTCCTGGGAGACTCTGACCTGCACGGTTACTGAGGTTACCGAGGTTACCGGTCCTATAGGCGACCCCGCATGGACTACGGCAGCGAGTTTCCCGCAGATCTGTCGGACGCTCGCGACGTGGTCGGAAGTCGCTTGAGGCCCGCTCGGGACTGCTCATGCCGGATGCGTACCGAAGTGACGACGTCGTAAGCTGTGGACGGTGGTCACTGTGGTTCGTACGGAAGTCCGGGGATCAGTCGTCAATAGACTCGAAAGTAAGGTCCTCGGGAGAGGTGGAGTCATCGTCAGTAGCCAGAATGCGATGCCAAGTGCCCTGGCGGCCTTCGATGGCCGTATGGTCGAGTGAGAGTTGCCATCCGGCGGGCCATGATTTGGAGTAAGAGGATTTGACCGCAGGGTCATGACGGGACGTCGCTTCTTTGCACAAGGCGTTCCAGGTGAACGTCGCTTCGTTGAACCAGGTATTTCCGGTGAACGTCGCTTTGATGAACACGGCGTTCTTGGTGAACGTCGCTCCGGTGAATGAGGCATCCCCGGTGAACGTCACTCCGCCGAACCAGGCGTCCTCGGTGAACGTCACCTCGTCGAAAAAGGCGTCCCCGGTGAACGTCGCTTTAATGAATGAGGTGTTCCAAGTGAACGTTGCTTCACTGAACGCGGCGTCCCCGGTGAACGTCGCTTCGTCGAACCGGGTGTTTCCGGTGAACGTCGCTTCATCGAACGCGGCGTTCCCGGTGAACGTCGCTTCGCTGAACGTGGCATCCCCGGTGAACGTGGCTCCACGGAATGTCGCATTACGCAATAGGCACTTACGCGTGTCCCAGTCAATGAGGACCGCGGCGGTGAGGTCAAAATCGGTGTTTGCCCAGAAGGTCATTGTAGGTTGGTCTGTGTCGCTGTCAGGATTCACGTGCGTGGTGAGAATGCGTTGGGCGGTTAGCCGAACCTCCCGTTCCTGAACTCGTTCGCGGTGTTCGACGCGGGCGGCCTGATCGGCGCTCGCGTCAGGCGGGTCACCAGGAATGTCGAAGGGAGCGCGGAGGTAGGCGCAGAGCACATTGACCACGGTTTGGCGCAAGGCTGGCTTTTCAGGATGGTCTTGTGCGAGGCGTTCCAGGGCGTACAGGCCGCCGTGACGTACTGGAGCCTTGTCCGATCCGAGTTGTTCCACAGACTTTGCGTACAGGTCGGTGATTCGGCGTGCTTCGGCATCGCGTTCGGTTGTGGCTGCGACCTCGCGTTGCAGTTCGTAGGCGCGGACGACGTCGGCCTGGTCGCGTTCCTTCTGTACCAGCCCGATCTCGGTGGCATATTGGCGTCGCCACGCCAGGTACAGCGCGAAGATCCCGCCTCCGCCTACTCCGATGCTCAGCCCGGTGCGCAGCGCGTTGAATCGCGCGTTCACCAGCTCCGCGCCGGATAGGCCCGCGGTGCCCACCCACCACAGCGCCACCACCAGGCCGATCGTTGCTGTGGCAATCACAGCCGCCACGGTCGCGATCACCCTGCGCGGCATCGGCTCCAGTGACGTGCGTGACGTGGATGGTGTCGGCAGCGGCACAGGCGTACGGGTGGCGGATTGCTCGCCAGGGGCCGGGCTGGATAACGGCACCGGAGCGGGGCGGTCCTCAGGCATGTCCGCATCATCGTCGGTTGGCGTGGCTGTGTTTCCTGACGACACGCCAGTCAGGCCGGACGGGGCTTGCTGCAGGCAGGGGTTCAGTGGGCGTCTGTGCCGAGGACGTACCGAAGTGACCGTGCCGAGAGCTGTAAGCGCTGGTCAGGTGTGGTTCAGGCGGGACTCTGTAAATCCGTCGCGAAAGCTACAGAGGTTCGAATCCTCTACCCGCCACACCACGTGAAAGCCCCCGTGACCGGCACGACCGGTCACGGGGGCTTTTTCGCGTCCTCCGCCGGTGGGCGGGGCGCGCGGGTGATCATGGGGCCATGCGCCCGGACGGCTGGTACCTCACCGACGACGTCGACGACTTCTCCGCCGGGGCGTGGGACTTCCTGCGGTCGCGGCCCGACCTGCACACGATGCTGCTGACGACGGTCGCGAAGTGGCGGGAGCGGGGAGTGGGCGAGGACGTGCTCTTCGGTCGGCTGGAGTCGGCGGACGGGGTGCGCGCGGTCTTCTGCCGGCGCGCGACCGGTCGCCTCGCCCTCACCCCGGTCCCCGCCGAGGTGGCCGACGGCCTCGCGGCCCACCTGGCGGACCTCGGCCTCACCCTCTCCGGGGTCTCCGCGGTCGAGGGCACGGCCGTCGCGTTCGCCGGGGCCTGGGGGCGGCGCACGGGCGCGGTGGCGACGCCCGGCGTGCGGGTGCGCCTCTACCGCCTCGGCGCGCTCACCCCGCCGGAGCCGTTCCCGGCCGGCCGGGGCGCGGCGCCGCGGGACCGGGAGCAGGTCGTGCGGTGGTGCGCCGGGTTCATGGAGGCGGTGGGGGAGGAGCCCGTCGTGGACGCCGACGCCTGGGCGGGCACGCGCTACGCGGACAAGCGCTACACGTTCTGGGAGGCGCCGGACGGCACGCCGGTCTCCATGGCGGGCTCGACGGCGGTGGTCGGCGGCATGGTGCGGGTGGACCCCGTCTACACCCCGGCGCGCTTCCGGGGGCGCGGCTACGCGGCGGCCGTGACGGTCGAGGTGAGCAGGGCCGCGCTGGACGCGGGCGCGACGCACGTCGTGCTGTTCGCGGACCCCGCCAACGCCACCAGCAACGCCCTCTACCAGCGGCTCGGGTACGTGCCGGTCGCCGACGTCACCCCGTACGACCTCGCGACGGGGTGAGGCCGGCGCGCAAGCGCTTCCTCTCGCTTGCGTGCCGGCCTCGTCCTGCAGCATAACCCATGTCGAACATTTGTTCGAGGGCTATGCGAGTGCGGCCCTGCCCTCCTCGGTCAGCTCCGCGTCCACCCGCTCGTCCAGGCCCACCGCCCGGCGCGCCCGCAGCAGCCCCGCGTGCACCAGGTCGTGCGTGACCATCTGGTCGCAGCACGGCAGCCCGTCCACGTAGAGGTCCGGTTCGCACCCCCCCGACAGCTGCGCCCTGCCCGCCGCGACGGCCCGGAGCATGGACCTGGCCCGCCCGGACAGCTCCCTCACCACGATCACGGCGACCCCCTCGCCCGCTGTGCCCATCATCGCTACCCCTCGTTCCACAGGAGGTCCGGCCCCGCGCCGCGAGTACCCCTCCGCCCCCAGTTCACTCGGGTGGCCCAGGCGGCATCACCCGGTCGGGAGGCCGGTTCGCACGACGGTGGCACGCCGACCGGTTCC